>DASYCL010000111.1:0-4741 GCA_036500245.1 Polyangiaceae bacterium
TGATGCGCAAGGCGCATAGCATTGCCCCGAACGACAGCGCGTTCTGCTTGCTGCTCGGCGGGTGCTTGGTCGCCGTGATCGCATCCTGGCTGCTCACGCACACGGCCTACACGTTGCGCTATGCGCATCTTTACTATCGAGACGACAACGAGGGTGAAGGAGGCCTAGAATTTCCGGGCGGAAATGACCCGGATGGCTTCGATTTTGCCTACTTCGCCTTCACGCTCGGGATGTGTTTCCAAACTTCCGACGTCGCGGTCACGAGTCGAAACATTCGCCGTGCGGTGCTCGCGCACGCACTCTTGTCGTTCTTGTACAACACGGTGGTACTGGCACTCGCGTTCAACCTCGTGCTCGGCTTCCTGAACTGAACGCGGCTTTCCTTGACCTCGCTCACTTCGCGGACGCAGCCGGAGCCGGAGCCGGAGCCGAGCTCGTGTTCGACTGCGTGCTCGCGTCGTTGGTCGGCGGCGGCACCGCCTTGTTCTCGCTCTTGTCTTCGGCCAAAAGCTCGGAGAGCTTCTTTTCGCGCTCCGCGTCGTTGAGCGCGAGCTTCGAGGTGTCGAAGGTCAAGAGCGGCAACTTTTCCCCGGCCTGCATCATCGGCAATTTGCCGTCCCAACGCTCAATCGCGCGGTACTGCAGCACGCTGCCCGTGGTCGAGAGGCGGATGATCTCGTTCGACTTCGCGTCGGCGCGCGCGCGGATCAAAATCGCATCGGCTTCGCCTTCCGCACGCTGCCGCGCGGCTTCGGCGCCACCGTGCGCCTGCGCGATCGCTTGCTCGGCCTCTGCGCGCACTTGGCGCACGCGATTTTCGGCTTGAATCGCGTTTTGCGTCGCTTCCATAGCGCGGTTGATGGCTTGCGCCACGTTCTCCGGCAAGCGCAGCGCGCCGTTGATCGTGAGCTGGTCGATGATGAAGCCATCGCCGCCGAGCACATCGCGCAGCCGCGCGGTCACGTCCGCGACGAGCTTGCCTTTGCCGGCGCCGTAAATGTCTTGAACGGCCATGCGCGAGGCAATGTCGTTGAAGGCTTCGCGCACGGCGTTGCGCACGTAGCCGTCGGCCAGGACGAGCACGTCGGGCTGGCGGAAGCGCAAGTACAGATGCGGAGCCTTGGCCGAATCGATATGAAACGAGAGACCTACGTCCGAATTGACGTTCACGCCTTCTTGCGAAGAGAAGGTGATGGACTCGTCGACCGTGCGGCCCTCGTTCGCCGAAGCCGTCCAGACCACGTTCTGCACGCTGATCGGAAACGACACGATTTGCTCGGTCAGCGGGTTGTACAGCACCCAACCCGTCACCACCGGAATGTCCTGCACACCGCGCGCGCTGCCGGCGAGCTTCACCTTGATGCCGACGTGCCCTGCGTCGATGCGCATGAGCGTCGCGTCGAGCAAGAAGGCGATCCCGACCAAGAGCGCGATGCCGATCACGATTTGACGCAACCGACCGCCAGCTGCTTCGGGATCGAACGAGATTTTTTTGGTCGCCACGCGCCCGGACTTACACCCAAGCGAATTAAAGTGAAACCCTAGCGGCCTAAAAACCGACCGAGCCCGCGTGCTGGGGCGCGTAAACGCCGTTCAAGACGCTGCTTTGATGAGCAGCATCGTCAGGTACGAAACCGCGCCGCTCAGTGGCAAGGTCAGGATCCAAGCCAGCAAAATGTTGGACGCCACGCCCCAGCGCACCGCGCTCACGCGCTTGCTCGCGCCGACGCCCATGATGCAAGCGTTGATGCAATGTGTGGTCGAAACCGGAATGCCGAGTCGGCTAGCGGTCAAGATCACGAGCGTGCCGGAGGTTTCCGCAGCAAAACCCTGGAGCGGCGAAATGCGCATGATCTTCGTGCCCATGGTCTTGATGATGCGCTTGCCTCCACCCATCGTGCCGAATGCGATCGCCGCGGCGCAAACCACGATCACCCAAAACGGCACATCGGTGCCCTTCGGTTGCATCCAAAGGGGAATGCCGCCATGACCCGCAGACATGAACGCGACGAGCGCGAGCGTGATGATACCCATCGACTTCTGCGCGTCGTTCGAGCCGTGTGAAAACGCCATGCTGCAAGCGGAGAGGAGCTGCAAGCGGCGCGACCCGACGCGCACCGTGCCCGGCTTGAAATTTCGCGCGATCCAGGTGAGCCCGACCATCATGAAGAAAGCGACGATGAACCCGAGCGTCGGAGAAAGCACGAGCGGGATCAGCACCTTTTGCGTGAGCGCATGCCACTTGAACGCGCCGACGCCGGCTTGCGCGACGACCGCTCCGGCGAGACCGCCGATCAGCGCGTGCGATGAGCTCGACGGAATACCCCACCACCAAGTGAGCAAGTTCCAAATGCAGGCCCCGAGCAGCGCAGCCAAGACGACCGTCTGGGTCACGATTGCCGGATCGGCGAAGCCCGATGCGATCGTCTTCGCGACGGCGGTGCCGGCCATAGCGCCCACGAAATTGAAGCAACCTGCCACGATCACCGCCGTACGCAGCGGCAAAACCCCCGTCGAAACCACGGTCGCGATCGCGTTCGCCGCGTCGTGAAAGCCGTTGATGTAGTCGAAGATGATCGCCACGACGACAACCGCGATGAGCAGGCTCAGCATCCGTCAGCCGTGCTTGATCGCGAGGTTCGCCAGAGTCGACCCCACTCGCTGACAATGGTCGATGCTGTTTTCCAAGTGTTCCAGCACTTCCCGTTCGCGCAGGAGTTGCTTCGCGTCGATGGTCTGATTCTTGAACAGCGCACTGACCGCCGTGCGAAACACGGTGTCGCCGTCCTTCTCTAGCTTGCGCACTTCGCGGCTGGCTTCGATCAACGCGGCGTATTCATGCGCTCGGAGGTGCGGTAGCGCTTTCTTCAACACATCGGTGCATTCGACGAGCTTATCGATCAGGCGCACCATCGGTTCGGTCGGGCGTTCCACGCCGTAGAGCACCGAGGCGCGCGCTGCGCCGTTCATCAGATCGAGCACGTCGTCGAGCTCTTGCGAGAGCTTTTGCAAGTCCTCGCGATCGATCGGCGTGACGAAGGTGCGCGCGATCGATTCTTCGACCTCGTGCGCGATCCGATCGCCCTTGTGCTCGAGCTCTTGCACGGCCGAGCGCACGTCCTCCGCGCTGACGCTCTCGTCTTTGAAGCGGGCAACGGCGAGCGCAGCTTCGTGCGCGACCGCCGCTTGATCCTCGAGAAATCCGTAGAAGTGGTCCTCACGCGGGAGGAGCCAGCGCACGACTGCCTGTAATCCCATGGGCGCGCGTCTTCACCGCTCGCCATGCGCGCGTCAAGACAATGCCTTCGATTTGACACGGACTCGTCGCTACTGTAGTGGGGCAGATCTCGCGAATTTGCGTAAAAATCGGCTCAATTGTCGAGCACGCGCAGCGAGCCGCGCACGACGCCGTAGCCGCCGCTAGCACGGAGCGCGCCGAATACCTCGCGCCCACCGCGTCGGCCTGCCAGCAGCTCGCGATAGGCGTGGACGACGCGGCTGGTCTCTTCCGCCGATTCGCGCACGAGCTCGATCCGGAAGCGGCGCACTCCTTTGCCCGAAAGCGTTTGCACGAGTTCGGCTGCGCTCTGCGCCGAGGCGTGAAATACCGTGTTTCGACAGCCGACATCGGCTTCAATCGGATGTTCCATGCCGGCGCGGTCGCGCAGCGACAACTGGTGGCGTTCGCAGGGTCGGCCACAGCTCAGGTGATCGCGCCCTTCCGACAGCAGCGCGGCGAACACGCAATGCTCCATGTGAAAGAGCGGCATCGGGTGGTGCAGCACGACTTCCGCGTACGGCGCGAGCTCGCCGGAAAGCAGCGCGACGAGCTTGGCCGAGTCCAGATCGAACGACGGCGTGAACGCGGCAAGCCCGCGGCCGAGCACTTCGCGCGCGCTCGCACGATTGCTCACGTTGAGTGAGAAATCCCCGATTTCTAGGCGAGGAGTGCCAGCTTCGAGCTCGAACAGCGCGCCGAGGCTGCGCACGAGCACCGCGTCCGGCTCGAGACTTGCCAAGTAGCGATCGATTTTTTCTTCGCCGGGCTTGCGAATGCGCGGCGGTGCCACGCCGACGAACGCGCCCTGTTCGCGCAACTCTCGCAGCGCGACGCCGGTGCCGGTGAGCTCCAGAAAATCCAAGTACACGCCGTCCGCGCCGGCGGCGAGCGCGGCGTCGGCTTGCGCGCGATTGCGGCAAAGCACGAACAAGCCGCCCGGCGCAGGAACTGCGAGCGTGCGAGATGCGTTGCTTGTTTCGGAGCGCTCGCGCGCGACGCCGAGCGGCCCCGATCGTGCTTCGGTCAACGCGGTGACGAGCGCGCGACGGGCGCGATTGAGCGCCGAAACCGGCAGCCACGCGCCATCCGGCAAAGCGAACTCGAGCGCCCCGAGCTCGAACGGCGTATCGCCCAAACGACCGAGTTTTTCCCTGATCTCGTCCGACGAAGTGGCGCGGCTCTGCGATGCTTCGATCGTCGTGTCTCCTGCCACGCGCGCGCTCCGACCGCGCGAGGTCGAACCCGCGAGCACGAACGGTTGTCCGAGCTCGCCGGAGATCGTGAGATCGAGCCGCTCTCGAAACGGCGCGCGCGCAAGCTCGAGCGCGATTTCGTGTTCGATCGCCGGATCGTGCGTGCGAAAAACGCGTCGTCCAGGCGGCAGGCTGCCGAGCTCTGTGTCGGGGCCGAACCACAATTTGATGCGCTTGCCCGCACCGGAAAATGCTTCGTCCTTGCGTT
>DASYCL010000112.1:0-1564 GCA_036500245.1 Polyangiaceae bacterium
GGCTGCCTGCGGCGCACCTGGCAGCGGAGCGCGTTGCGCTTGCGCGGCCGGCGGCGGCAGCGATTCGGGCTGAAAAATCAGCGGTTGCGCGATTGCCGCAGCGACGCCTTGGAGCGCCACTGCGTTCTGACTCTGCGGCGCAAATAGCGTGCGCGAGATGGCGACGAACGCGCTCGCCATCTCACTGACCGAAGCGAAGCGCGCCTGCGGTTGCGGAGCCAGCGCACGTTGAAACCACGGATCGAACGCGGGGTCGAGCAAGGCGCCGAGCTCGCGCGCGCGCGCGGACGCCGAATCGAGCGGCACCGTGAGCTCTTGCCAGAGTGCGCCCGGGTCGATCGGAGATTTGCGCGCCGCGCGGTGCAGTGCGCCGCCGCTCAGCGCGAAAAACGTGACCAACCCGACCGCAAAGACGTCCATCGCCGGCGTCGAGCGCACGGCGGGATCGGCGGCGTCGGGCGCGACCCAACCGACGCTGCCACCCCAGCCGGGAGGCGGCGGCGAAGCCGAACGCACGAGTGACACCCCGAAGTCGCTGACGCGAACCCAAGTCGCGTTTTCGGGCGAGACGAACACGTTCTCGGGCTTCAGATCGCGGTGCACGATGCCGGCGCGATGCGCGGCATCGAGCGCACGGCCGAGCACCTCGAGTGCCGCGGACATGTCCGCCGGAGTGAGCGCCCCACGCAGCCGCACGCGATCGGCGAGCGACGACCATGACACGCGCTCCGCGACGAAAAAAGGCCGGCCCGAGTTCGCGTCGATCCCGAAATCGTACGCTCGCGCGATGCCTTCGACGCCAAGCCCGGAGACCGCGCGCGCGGTTTGCTGCAGCGCCGACCACAGCTCGGGTTGTGCCAGCGCGCTCGGCCAAAACAGCTTCAGCGCGAAAGTGCCCGTGCTGTGCATGTCGCGCACGCCGTAGACTTCGCCGGTTTCGCCGCTGCCGATGAAATCCTGAATTTGCCAGCGCCCGGACAGGATTGCGCCGGGACTCATCAACGGTGTCGCTGGGCTCACGGTGCGCCTTTCAGGGTCTGCACCGCTTGCATCACCTTGGCCGCGTCCGCTTCCGCGTCGGGCACGACGACGAAGCCGAGCCCGACCACCACGCGATCCGCGGCGAGCTTTTCGACGAAGACGAGCAAGGTGCCGACGCCTTGCTCGCGCAGCTCGGGGCTGCCGCCGTTCGAGGTGTTCTTGCTGACTTCCCACAGCTCGACCTGAGTACCGCTGGCGTCGACGGTGATTTGCGGCTTCTTGAAGCGCTTTCTCAAGGCATCGAATTTCACTTTTTCGATCCCGGCGGCGAGCGTTTGTTTCTCGAGCGCCGCGAAGATCGCCGCTTCGTCTGCACTCGCGATTTCGACCGCGGTGAGCACCGATTTGCCGTCCGCGCCGACCGCGACCGAACGCTCGCTTTCTTTGGCGTACTTCCAACCGGAGGGCGGTTTGATGTTGGTGCCTTTGGCGCCGATGAGCAGCGCGATCGCGTCTGTCGCGACGCAGTTCTCGCTCAGGGCTTCGCACTTCGGCGGCGGGGGCGGTGGGGGCGGCGGCGGCG
>DASYCL010000113.1:0-6838 GCA_036500245.1 Polyangiaceae bacterium
CTTCGGGCAAGGACTGCAATTGACGTTCGCTCAGGCAAAACCCCCAATTTTCGTCGTAATATGAGGTGCGATACGGAATCAGCTCGGGCTCTTTGGGCAGCGTGAACAAATGCGGTCGCAGTTCGGCGAGCGACAGCTTTGCATTCACCGGTGCGCTGTAGTTCACGACGTGTAGGTTGTTTGCGCGAAAATCGACGATCCGATTCCCGCTTGCGTCCTTGATGAACGCGTCGCGGATGTTCCATTCGCGCGGCACGGTCCAATCGAGCACCTTGGTGCCGGAAGCTACCTCGCGGACCTGGAGCGGCAGCCTGCGTGTCAAAATCGCGAGCGTGTCGCGAACTCCTTGTCCGGTGATGCTGCGGCAAATCGGGTAAAGCTCTCGGACCAGCGCGTAGAGCTCGCTTGCTTCGTCGGTCATGAGCTCACCGAATCCCCAGCGCCGCTGGGTCGAAATCGGCGTAGGTCGCGTCGCGTTCGGAAATCACCTTCGGTTCGAGTGGCCAGCGAATGCCGAAGCGCGGATCGTTCCAACGCGCGCCGCGTGAGCCACCTGGGCGGAAGAAATCACCCATTTGGTAGAACACGTCGCTGTCGTCCGTCAGCGTGATGAAGCCGTGAGCGAAGCCGGCAGGGACGAACAGCGCCCGAGCATTTTCGGCCGAAAGCTCCGCGCCTACCCAGCTCAAGAACGACGGCGAGCTCGGCCGGAGATCCACGATGATGTCGTAAATCACGCCGCTCACGCAACGCACGAGCTTCGACTCCGCACTCGGTGGGGCCTCGAAGTGCATACCGCGGAGCGTGCCGCGCAGGCGATTGCGCGACAGGTTCGACTGCGGGAACACGCTCGGCAAGCCGTGCTCTTCGAATTCGCGCGCGCAAAACGCTCGCGCGAAGAACCCGCGCTCGTCTTCGTGCGGCTCGAGCTCGATCACGTAAGCGCCCGCTAGTTCGGTTTGGTCGAATCGCATTCGGTTTCAAGCCTCCTGCGCACGGCCGCGCCGCGAACGCCGCGTGCCCAATCAACCAGCCGGCGAATAGGCAAGCACGCCCCGATTGCCGGTGTTGTCGTCGTGAAGCGCGATCACGTCTTCCGGCACGTGCGCCAGATCCGTGGCCCGCAAGTAGTCGCGCATGGTGGTGCCGGTGCAGGCCGAATCAACGTTCGCGGCGCCGCGCCGCGCGCGCGCGTCATCGACGTGGATGGTGCGGAAGTCGATGCTGTAACGAGTGACGCCCGAGGTGTTCGGCACGCTCGAATGCATTTGTGCGCCGGAAAAGGCCATGATCCCTCCGACCGGCAAGATCACGCGCAGTTGGGGTTCGAGCTCGACGGTTTCGGTCGCGCGCGGCAGCGGTCGCGGATCGCTCTTCGTGTACGAAGCCACGTGCGCGCCGCGATGCGCGCGGTTCCACTCGTAGTAGTTATACTCCGCGGACGAATTTTTCACGCCCTGCTCGAAGTAGCGCGGATGAAATGCCATCGCGTTGTCCGCCGCAATTGCATAGACCGGCAGCCACCAATTGATCTGACACGTGGGCGCGGAGTACCAAGTATCGCGGTGCGGATGCCAGGCGTAGGCGATGCCAGTCGTGAGGTAACCGTTGCTCGTCGAGCTGCGTAGGCGCGGCACGTCGAAGTAGGTCTTCTCCGGATCGCAGCCGAGCTCGACGAGCAGAGCCGAGACGTGACGCTTCGACTCTGGGTGATGAATGAATGCCGGTTTCAGCCGATTCAAATGCTCGGCGAACTGCTCCACCGACATTTCGTGCTGCGCCGTTCGCGGATCGCGCCCGGCGAATTCCTGCTCGATCATCGAGCGTGCGAAGGCCGCAAAAGCAGCCGCGGCCCCTCGCGCGGAGTAACTCAGGATTTCACCCGCATAGAGCCGCTGACGACGCTCGTCGTCGTCGAAAGTGGCATCGATGTGAAGTGTCCCGCTCATCGCCCGATTGTGACTTCTACCAGCAACACAAGCACGCGCGCGCGTCAAGGGAAGCCCCGCTCGTCTGTCTTGTTGCTCGCCAGTCGGCTCGTCTGTCCCGATGCTCGCCAGTTTTGCTCGCCAGTTTGCTCGGGCATCACGCTAGACGACGTGCCTCCTCGCGTGTGACTCTCCGCGGTCGATGCAAGCCTCGGAGCGCCCGGTCGAACCGAGTTCGAACGCCTCGGTCGGTCGACTCGTCGCGCGCAACACGCTGTTTCTCACGGCTGCTCAAGTGATCACGATTCCGATTTCGATCGGCGTGAGCGCGCTCACTGCACGCTACCTGGGCCCGGTCGAGTTCGGTTACATCTACATCGCGACCACGCTGTGCGCATTCGGATTTTTGGCCGTGGAATGGGTGCAGACCGGCGTGCTCCCGGCGGCCATCGCGCGCGAGCACAAAAAAGCGCCGCTCTTGCTCGGTACGAGCCTCGCGTGGCGCTCGGTCTTGTGCGTCTTCGTGTATCTCGCGCTCGCGCTCGGCTGCCACCTCTTCGGTTACGGCGCGGAGTTGCAATGGGCGCTCGGGATCATGTTCGCGGTCTCGCTCGCGTCCTCATTTGCGAGCGCGTTCAAAGACGCGATTCGCGGCTTCGAGCGCACGGATTTACCCGCCTATTCTCAAGTCGGCCAGCAGGTGCTGATCGCGATCCTCACCGCCGCGGTCTTGATCCCGGGCGGGCGCTTGCGCGCGGCGCTGCTCGCTCAGCTCGTTGCCGGCGCGATCTCGCTCTGGTTGCTTTGGCTCGCGCTGCGGCTCGTCGGGGTGCGCACGCTCGCCGCCGATCGCAAAACGCTCGGTCCACTTTTGCGTGAAGGGACGCCGTTCGTTTTCTTCGGCCTGGCGATGGCGCTGCAGCCGAACATCGACACGCTCTACCTCTCGAAGCTCGCGCCGCCCGAAGTGATGGGTTGGTTCGCGGTGAGCCGGCGCTTGATCGGGCAACTGCTGTTTCCGGCCTCGGCACTGTTGAGTGCGCTCTACCCGACGCTCTGCCGCCTCTACACCAGCGATCTTCCGGCGTTCATCCGCACCACGCGCGGAGCGCTGGCGAGCGTCGCGCTCTTGGTCGTGCCGGTCGCGCTCGGCTGTTTGCTCTATCCGGAAATCGGGATTTCGATCTTCAGCCGCAAATCGTTCGGACCCGCTGAAGACAACTTGCGCATCTCTTCGCTCTTTATTTTTTTGGTTTATTTCACCATGCCGCTCGGAATTTGCATTCTGGCTGCGGGTAAACAGCGCGCGTGGAGCATCGTGCAATCCTTGTGCATCGTGGTGAGCTTGGTGCTCGACCCGATCCTCGTGCCGTGGTTTCAAACGCGAAATAAAAACGGTGGTCTCGGCTTGTCGCTCGCTGGGGTGCTCAGCGAAGTGCTCGTCGTCGCGTGTGGCATCGCGCTCGCGCCGCGCGGCATCTTCGATCGGCGGTTCGCGCGTTTGCTCGCGCTCGCGCTCATCTCCGGCGCCGCGATGACGCTCGTCGCATACGCGCTCCGTTCGATCAATTCGTTCATCGCGGCGCCGATCGCGCTGTGTGCTTACGGAGTCGCTTTAGTGCTGACCGGCGCGGTCGAAAAACAGCAAATTCAAGCCGCGCGCGCCCTCGTCTCGCGCAAGCTCTCGCGCTCGCGCTGAACGCGCCTCGTCGCGCGCGCTATTCGATCACGATCACGTCGCCCGTGTGCAGCGGAAATCCCGCGGCGCCGCCTTCGTTGTGCACGATCGCGTCGTAGGTGAAGCGAATCCGTTGAAATTGCGGAAATTGGCGGAGCACGAAGATCCGCGAGCGGTCGGCGAAGTCGCTGAGGCCGCCGGCGCGCGCGATCGCCTCGACCAGCCGCGCGGGCGGCTCCATCGTCAGCGCGCCCACACTCTTGATTTCGCCGAGCGCGGTGATTGTGACCGGTTGAGACTGCTCCACGCTGACCGTCACGTGCGGCGTCACGATGAATTCTTTCAAGCGCCCTTCGAGCTCGGTTGCGAGCTTCGAGGGATGCTTGCCCGCGGCCATCACTTCGCCGACGAGCGGCAGCGAGATCTTGCCGTCACGACGAACCTTTGCGGTCGCGGACAGCGGCGCTTGTTCGTACACGTTGACCGCGATGCTGTCGCCGACGCCGATTTCGTATTCGCTCACGTCAGTGCGCCAGTCCGAATTGGGCAGATCGTGGTACCACACGAAATTGCCGGCGCTGGCGCAGCTGGAAACGAAGGGCACCAAAGCGAGCACGGCGACCGTGGCGAAGCGAGCCAGAACTGGGCGAGCGTGAGACAGAAGGGGAAACACGGTGGCGGGCATGCTAGCCCTTTGCCGGCTCACGCAGCAAGCGCGAGGCCGCGAAACACGGCTGACTCCTCCTGTGTCACGACTAGCTCTTCGCGATGGCGCCCGAGTGAACGCCGAGTCCGGCCTGCGTCGCTCATTGCGGCGCACGCTGATCGTCGGCGCGGTCGCGTACCCCGTGGCGCTGTCTCTTTGCGCGCTCGGCTTTTATGTCATCGGCGAAAACTGGTGGGTCACCGCTGCAGGGCTGTATGCGCCGCGGCTGGTTTTTTTGCTGCCGTTGCCGCTGACCGTGGCTTCACTGCTGATCGCCCGTGCGCGCCGGCTCTTGTGGACGCAAGTCGTCGCCGCGCTGATCGCGATTGTGCCGCTGATGGGCTTCGTCGTGCCGCTACCGCACGCGAAAGCCGCGAGCGGACCAACGCTACGCGTGCTCACGTTCAACGTCGATTCCGTGCGTTCGGGCTCCGCGGAAGTCGCCGCGGCGATTGCGCAAAACGCGCCCGACGTCGCGCTGCTCCAAGAAATCATGCAAGTTCGCGGTAACGACGAATTGATCGCTGCGCTGCACGCCTATTTCCCTTACGTCGAAGCTTCGACGCAGTTCATCATCGCGAGCCGTTATCCCGTCGCCGCGCGCACGTCGCCGCATCGCTTGGTGTTTCACGGCAAGACGAGCTTCAGTCAATTCGTGCGCTATCTGGTCGAGTCGCCGCTCGGTGAGCTCGCGATCTACAACGTTCATCCGCGCTCGCCGCGTGGTGTGCTCCACGTCAGAACTTTTCACGCCGTCGTGCCCGAGCTGAAAAGCGGTCAGCTCCTGGCAGGCGATCCGAGCGCTGACGTGCGCGCGAATGCGGAGCTACGCGAGCTGCAAGTGCGCGAAGCGGCGAGCTCGGCCGCGCGCGAGACTTTACCCACGATCGTCGCAGGCGACACGAATTTGCCCGGTTTGAGCGCGATCTTTCGCCGAAATTTGTCGATGTTCGCGGACGGCTTTCGCGAGGCGAGTTGGGGTTTCGGTTACACCTTCCCGGTGAACCATCCGTTCTTGCGTCTCGATCGCATCCTCGCTAATGACAGGCTTCGTTTCGTGTCGTTTCGCATCGACTGCCGAGGCGCTTCCGATCACTACTGTTTGGTTGCCGAGGTTCAAGCACGCAAATGATGCTCGCCCTTGATATCGCGTTGTGCTTCCTCGGTCTGCCGGTGCTCGCAGCCGCGCTGTACCTGCTCGCTGCAACCTTGCTCTCGGCGCGCCCGAAGGAACCTGCGGCGCGCGCACCCGAACGTCGTTTTCGCTTCATCGTGCCGGCGCACAACGAGAGCGCAGGCATCGGCGAGACCGTGAAGAGCCTGCGCGCGGTCGACTATCCGTCGACCTGGTTCGACGTACTCGTCGTCGCTGACAATTGTGAAGACGATACCGCCGAGCGCGCGCGTGAAGCCGGGGCGGTCGTGCTCGAACGCAAGGACGCGGAGAAACGCGGCAAGGGCTACGCGCTCCTGCTCGCGTTCTCGAGTTTGCCGGAGGATGTCGATGCCGTGGTCGTGGTCGACGCGGACACCTTGATTTCACCGAATTTGCTGCGTGCGTTCGCGGCGCGCCGCGAGCAAGGCGCGGTCGCGGTGCAAGCGGACTACGCCGTGCGCAACCCGAATGCAGCTTGGCGCACGCGGCTCATCGCGATCGCATTCGGCGCATTTCACATCGTGCGCTCGCGTGCGCGCGAAGCGCTCGGGCTCTCTTGCGGCTTGCGCGGCAACGGCATGTGTTTCAGCCGCGCGGTGCTGGCGGAAGTGCCGCACAACGCCTTCTCCATCGTCGAAGACGTCGAGTATGGCTTGCGCTTGGGTGAAGCAGGCTACCGCGTGCATTACGCGGACGAAGCGCACGTCTATGGCGAGATGGTGTCGTCCGCGGCGGCGGCGAGCTCGCAGCGCCGACGCTGGGAGGAAGGACGAAAGGAGCTGGTGCGCAAGAACGCCACTCGACTACTTTGGCGCGGGATCCGCTGCCGTGACAAAATACTCACGGATTTGGCGCTCGATTTGCTGATTCCGCCGCTCTCGCGCATCGCGGTCGGCGCGGTGTTCGGCGCGCTGGCTGCGCTTCTGCTCACGTACTTCGCGCATCACGTCGCGTTCTCACTGATCTACTTCGGTTTTTGCGTATTCTCGGTCGTGCTGTACGTGCTCAGAGGCTGGTCCGTGTCAGGCACGGGTCTGCGTGGCTTGCTGGATTTGAGCCTCGCGCCCGTTTACGTGGTCTGGAAGGCGAGCTTGCGCCTGACCAAGGCTTCCCGTCCGACTCAAAGTTGGGTGCGAACGAAACGCGAACAGCACTCTGAGTGAAGACAGAGCTTTTGCGCTTCGACGCCTTCGCGTAAGCTCGCCGCCCTACGATTCGAGGGCAAAGTGAGCAACAAGATTCTCGTCACCGGCGGCGCCGGCTTCATCGGTTCCCATCTCTGCGAACGATTGATCAGCGGAGGCCACGACGTACTTTGCGTCGACAACTACTTCACGGGCACGAAGAAGAACGTCGCAGGCTTGCTCGAC
>DASYCL010000114.1:0-5558 GCA_036500245.1 Polyangiaceae bacterium
AATCGTGGATTCGGTGTTCGCGCTGAGTGACGTGCAACAGGCGCACGAGCGGATGGAAGCGAACGAGAACCTCGGCAAAATCGTGCTGCGTGTGCGCTGAACTCCGCTCTCGTCTCCCTCCGCTCTCGTCTCCTCTCTTTCGCGCCGGAGCGCGCGCGAAGGACATGGGCCGGCTACCCGGAAATAAAACAAAGATCCTGATTCGCCAGGCTGATCACGGTTTTCGACGCGCTTCGCGATCCCCGACGGGGGGAAAGCGAGGCGGCCACGTTAAAACTGACCGAACAGGCGCCCGTCGCGCCGCTCGACGCGCGAGCGGCCAAGCGCCCCAGCATGCGCAGGGCAGAAAAATCTCAGAAGCGCCCCGCGACGCCGAAGGCTGTGACGGCGCGCGACGTGTCGCGTGACCATCAAAACCCAAAAATAAAAACCCGTCTCAGCCTAGCTTCGCTCGAATCCGAATGTATCCCGGCCCAGGTTTCACACGCGCTTGGCAGGCAAGCCGCGTCGTGCCATCGCCGCCGCCGAGGATGTCGAGCAGTTCGGCTTCGGGCTCTTCCGGCGGATAGAGGAAGCCCGCGCCTTCGAGCACTTCGATGTGGCACGTGCCGCAACTCGCCGAACGACACGAAAATGGAATCGGCGCGAAATAGTGATCGCAGATGTCGACGAGCTCACCGCCGGCTTCGACGTCGACGATTTTCGTCGCGCCAATGCTGTTGGCCACGAACTCGATTTTCGGCACGTCGCGGGAATAGCGCGGGCATCTCGGCCTTTCAACGGGAAGATTTCGCTCCGGTTCCGTGCGGCCGCGTGGGTGCTGAAGGCCCACATTTTGCGGCCGCCGAAGATGTGGTTTGCTTCGGCATGATGAGCGACGCAGGCGAAGATCCCTTTGATTGGGTCGGCGCCACCTTGGACGGCAAATATCAAGTCGACGCGGTGGTTGGCCGCGGCGGCTTCGGCGTCGTCTATCGCGCGCATCATCTCGGCTTCAACGAGAAGGTCGCAGTGAAGTGTTTGCGCATTCCGCAAACCTTGATGAGCACTGCGCGGGATGAGTTCGAGAAGAATTTTTTGGCCGAGGGTCGCCTGCTCCATCAATTGTCGAAGGCCACCGCCGGCATCGTGCAGGCACTCGACGTCGGCGCGGCGGTTTCGCCGAATAAATCTTGGACGCCGTTCATCGTGCTCGAGTGGCTCGATGGCCAATCGCTGGAAGCGAACTTCAACGAGCGACGCAAAGCGGGCACCGGCGGGCGCACGCTGAAAGAAGCCGTGGAGCTCTTGGACAGCGCGGCGCGTGCGCTCGCCCTCGCGCACGAGCAAGGCATCGCGCACCGTGACATCAAGCCGGCGAACTTATTTTTGGCCGAAGTCGGCGGGCGAAGGACGCTCAAAGTCCTGGACTTTGGCATCGCCAAGGTCGTCAGCGAATCGGAGAGTTTTACCAAGGCGTTCGAAGAGACGGGCGCTTCGCTGCAAGCATTCACCGCGCGCTACGGTTCGCCCGAACAATTCAGCCGCCGCTACGGCTCGACCGGGCCGTGGAGCGACGTGTTCTCGCTCACGCTCGTGTTGATCGAAGCTGTGGTCGGGCATAGCGCGCTCGAAGGCACGGACGCGGCGCAATTGTTCATTGCCGCTGCCGACACGTCGCGGCGGCCGACGCTGCGCGCGCACGGCGTCGATCCGGGTGACGCGATCGAGGGCGTACTCGCGACGGCGCTGTCCGTCGATCCCAAAGAGCGTTACCCGAACGCGGGCGAATTCTGGGACGCCCTGCTCGCTGCAATGGTTCAAAGCGGAGACTCCGTGAACGTCGCTGCCGGGCCGAATTCGGACATATTCGCGCCGATTTTCAGCAACACCAGCGCCACGCGTGCCGAACCTGGGCAGCCGATTTCGGGCCGCGCGAGCCAAGCTTCATTGCCGGCCACGCGCGTCAGCCACCACGCTTTGCCGGGCTCGGCGACCGAGCTCACCGCGAGCACGCCGCTGCCGACGAACACCGCACTGAAGCGCGCGGGCGGGCACATGCGCATGCTCGTGAGCGCCTTGATGTTGGTGGTTGCCCTGGGCGCAGTCGTCGGCATTTTTGTCGGCCGATCGAAGTCATCGACGCACGAACCACTGGATTCGAGTTCTGCGTCGAGCTCGACGATCGCCAACGCGCCGCCCGCGCCGAGCGCGAGTGCGGCGAAGCCGAGCACCACGAATGCGACTGCCGCGACCACGACGACCGCGACGCACGCCGCGCCGCCAGCGGCGACCAGCACTGCGATTGCGGCGGCGACCGCCTCGGCCACGCCGGCGTCGGCCGCGGCCAACGCGGCGCTGGCGAAAACGCCAGGATTTGCCGGTTTTCCGGAGCGCGACGTGCCCGCAGGCCAAGTCAACGGCGACGGCGCCTGGGTCGATAAATTCAGCGTGCTGCGCCGTGAAGGCAGCCAAGGCCTGAGCTTCGCGCAAGCGTTCGCGCAATGCACGGACGCCGGCAAGACGCTGTGCAGCGACGAACAGTGGCAACGCGCCTGCGACAGTTTCCCGGAAGTCGCGAGCGCGCCGTCTTGGACCGAGAGCCTCGAAGACGGGCGCGTGGTCGTGCGTGGCGGCGGTGTCTGCTCGGCGCGCAAAAGCGTGCCGCAGAGCGAGCAAGATCCCGGACGCATCGGCTTGTGTTGTGACCGCGCGATCGCGATGACGTCGAATTCATTGCAGAAGCAATTTCTGTTTTCGACCGCCGCCATCGTGCTCAAACTGGAGCGCGCGTTGAACCAGCGCAGCATCGACAATTTCCTGGATTTGTCGGAAGATCACGTCATTTTGAACCAAAAATCGCGCGACAAGAACGGGCTCAAGAGCGTGCTCACGCAGTCCTTCGCCGCCTCACGCGATCTCGTGATCGTGAACGACAGCTGCGACATTTCGGTCGAAAGTAAAAAGGTCATGGTCAGGCGCACGCGCCGCACCAAAAAGACGACCTACAACTACGAGACGACGGGCTGGACCGCGGTCTGCAAACAAACACGGCACCGCGACAACCAGGCTCTCAGCGCCAAGAGCACCTACGAATTTTCTGCCGCGAGCAAGCTGCGCGCCGTGACCGACGCAGAAGTGCCCACGCCGAGCGAGTAGCGTTCAACCGCCGAGGCGCGACTCGTTGTAACAGAGCTCGCCGAGATTTTCGGGACAGGCGATGCGCACGTGAAAGTGATCGTCGTGCACGGCGCGGCCTGCCGGTTGTTTGAGCAAGACCGCTACTTCGTCGACGTACTTGGCAAATTGTGGGTCTTTTTTGCCGTATTCGAGCAGCCGCCAGCGTAGACCCGTGGAGACGAAGATGTGCGCGAGGCCCGCGCGATTGTCGGTGACCCAGGCGCGCAGCAAGAGCCAATTGCGGTAGTCGTCGAAGTACACGCCGGGCTCGTAGCGCGCGTGCCCGTTCGGATCGAACGGTTCGAAGTGCTCGCGTACGACCGGACGGCCTTGCGCATCCTTCAGATAAAACCCGACGTCCGCGTCGCGGCCGCTCTGGTGGCTCACGTGGCCCGCAAGCGGTCCGCCGTCCACGCTCGATAGATCGCCGACGACCAGCAACGAATTTTTTTCGAAGCGCGCCACTTCGCGCGCGCTTCGCTCGAGCATCAAGACGAGTGCTGGATGCGCGTAGGTGTTGTCGCGGCTGTTGTCTTTGACCTTGAGAACCGACGATTCGCGCAGTTTTCTGGCGCGAAGCTGAAACCCGTCGTTGGGGTAGCCGACGGTCAGTGACATCAGCGAAAATGGCGCGTCTTGGTAACGCTTCGGTAAGTCGCGACGAGTGCCGGCGCGCGCGCTCGGGATCAGCGCGGAGAGTACGGCGCCGAGCGCGCCCAATGCGGCCACCGAACGAGCCCAATTCGTCCGTCGATTCATCACCTTCGAGGCTCTATCACGCGACCAAGAGAACGCGCAAAATCGTGGCGAAGGGATCCCCGCGCGCAACGGTTCAATAAGCGCTACCACCAAGCTTCGAGCGACAAGTGGTAGCTGCGACCTGGCACCGGGTAGCCGATGAAATCGTAGTGATGCGCGTCGAACACGTCGTCGATTGCGCCGCGCACGGTGATGTCTCGTTTTAGGATCAGACTCGTGCCCAGATCGAGCTCGCTCGTCGCAGGCAAGACAATCAGCCCCGCGGGATCGGCGAAGCGCGAAGCGCGGTAGTCATAGCGCGCGTCGAGCGAAACGAGTTCGACCGAGCGCGAATGCGGATCGACGAATCCTTCGGCAAATAGGCTCGTTACGAAGCGTGATTGATAGGGCACGAGATCGTTTTGGAGCGCGCGGTTCGGCGTGGTGTCTCGCGGGTCGAGCACGGTGAGCGAGAGCGAAGTGCGGTAGTGACGCAGCGATTCGGCCCCCGCTTCGAGCTCCGCGCCGAGCACGCGCGCGCTTCCGACGTTGTACGGCGTGATCGCGCCGAGCGATGAGCGGCGATAGGCGATCAAATCCGAGACTTCACGCACGAAGCCGCCCGCGTCGGCATAGGCCCTCACGGCTCCGAGCCGCGTCTCGGAGCGTGCACCCAAATCAAAGATCGAGCCTCGCTCGGGTACCAGCGCCGCGCTGCCGCGCACGAGCGGTGAAATGCCATAGAGCTCACCGAGCGTCGGGACGCGCTGGTAGCGGCCGACATTTCCGCGCAGCGCGACCGGGCCGAGCTCGTAGCGCGCGCCGATGCGCCCCTGCGGCGTCAAATCCGCGCAGGCTTGGCTGCCGTTCGGGCCGCGCGTTTGATCGCAACTCGCGACGGCGAGCAAATCGCTGGAGAGCCCCGCGCCGAGCGACCAGCCGAGCGCCGCGCGTGCCGAACCGGTGCGCCGCTCCGCGCGGAGCGCGCTCTTGCCGTCGAGCGCGAGCGACTCGGCCTCGAAATTCGCGCCGAACAGCGCGCGCCAGTTGGTTCCGGCATCCGTGAGCCGCGCGCTTTCACCGAAGCGATCGCCACGCGAGTCCAGGCGCGTGACCAAGAGCCCGAGCTCGCGCCGCGGGTCGCGCAGGCTCGAACGCGCGGAGATCCCTTGAGTCACGAACTCGAGCACGCAGCTCGGATCGCTCGAGCACGGCACTTTCGCGGAGATGCCCGCAAGCACGCGCGCTGTTTCCGCGCGCGCGGCCAGCGCGGGCACGGCCGCGATGCCGCTCACACCTTGCTCGCGGTCGAACGCGTTGAAGACGGTGGTGACGCGCGCGCCGCGATCGCCGAGCGCGGTGCGTCCGACCGCCCAAGCTTCGCGCGCCGTGAAATCCGCATTTTGGCGATTCACGGTGCGGTCGTCGGCCGTGTTCGCGGTGCCGTTGTCGTCGAGGTACGGGTAGTCGTTCGTGGCGGTCGAGCTCTTGAATGCAACGAGCGCGCCCGAGCCTGCGTGCGCGACTTCGCCGCCGAGCCAGCCGTATCCTTCGCCGAAACTGCCGAGCCCGGCGCCAGCGCCAGCGCGTGATTTTTTCGGTGTGCGCGGCTCGAAGTAGATCGCGCCACCGATCCCCATGCGATCGGCTTCGTCGGGGGC
>DASYCL010000115.1:0-15240 GCA_036500245.1 Polyangiaceae bacterium
GCGTCGTACGCTCGAGGTTGCAGGGGTCGAACTCGACCAACTGCTGATTCGCTGAGCCGCGCGCTAACGGGATTGCAGCAATTTTTCCAAGCGTTCCATCGCACCCCGGACACCGAACAGGGTGGAGCCGTCGTCCGGTAGGACCGGCCCAAGTCCGACCGCTGCGAGGATGGCGCATAGGTTCAAGCCTGCGAGTTCCGAGTCCGGTCCTTCCGCACTCACCTCCCAAATCGTCGGGCAGCGGTCGGCCAGTTGAGACATGCCAGCGGCTCTCCCACGTTGCTCCGCAATTCGTGCAGCTTCGAGATCCGCGGCATCGGCTCTTCGAGACTTGATCGCGAGCACCGCGCCGAAATCGTGTTTGTCCGAGCGAAGCCGGATTCGAACCTCGACGCCCTGGTTCGGGATTCGGGTCAAGGCCTCGACATCGAGCGTCACGTCGAAGTAGCGTCGCGTCGCGCGCAAGATCTCGGGCAGATCGACGTCGAGTTCGCTTCTTTGGACAAAGACTCGCACCGTTGATACACGACCACGACGCTTCGCCCGCTTCAATCGAGCCGAGATCGGCGTTGCGCCGATCTCCGATTACAGCCAAATTTGGCTCGTGAGACCCGAACACGGCGGACGCCTCGAACTCAAGCTCGCGGCCAGCGCGGGCCCGACCGCGCGCTACGAATTGTCGATCTCTACAGCGCGCGGCGAGTCGAGATGCGAGATATCCATCGACGGCGCCAACGCTAGTTTGCAGTTTGCCGCGTGGGACGGCGGGGAACCCCCGCGCTGGCTCGACACCTTCGCGCGCTCCCTGCTGCGCACCATCGCGCGTAGCAGCGGCGCGAGCGGCGACTGGCCGCGTCGGGTCACACGTTGGCGACCGGAGCCCGAGTCGTGACCGAGTCCGCCAGCATCACGCTGCTCACCGATTTCGGATTGAATGATCCGTACGTCGGGGTGATGAAGGGCGTGCTCTGGCGCGAATGCCCGACGGCGAAAGTGATCGATCTCACGCACGCGATCGAGCCGTTCGATCGCGTTGCCGCCGCCTTCTGGATCGAACGAGTATTTGGCTGGTTTGCCAAGGAAACAGTGCATCTTGTGGTGATCGATCCGGGCGTTGGCACGGCTCGTCGCGCGCTCGCGTTACGCGCCCACGGGCACTTTTTCGTCGCTCCGGACAACGGCATTTTGAGTGGCGTTCACGCGAGTGACGCTTCTGCCGAGGCGCGTGAGATTGACGTTGCCGCGCTCGGCCTCATGCTGCCGAGTCGAACTTTTCACGGTCGTGATATTTTCGCTCCAGTCGCGGCGCGATTGGCTAGTGGCCGCCTCGCGTTCGACACGGTGGGTCCGATCGTCGATGCGCTGTCGGAACGAGTTCTGCCATCGGCGACGCTGGTGGGCTCGTCGATCGTTGGACAGATTGTCACCCGCGATCGATTTGGCAACCTACTCACGAACATCGCCGCGCCCGCGAGTGCGCGCTACGAGGCGCGTGTCCGCGAGCAGCGTTTGCGCGTGCTCGACACCTATGCGGACGCCGACGTAGCTGAAATCTTCGGGATTTTCGGCTCCTTTGGTGTGCTCGAGCTGGCGCTTCGCGAGGGTCATGCGGCTTCGGTGCTTCCTTGGAGCCAAGGAACGCCGGTCGAGCTTCGTCCAGTCAGCTGATGCGGCTGGCTTTGTCGAACCAGTCGGCCATGATGTCGAGCAGATGATCACGCGCGCTTGCATTCCTACGCTCGCCGCAACTTGTCTGATCGTGAGTTGTCATTCATCGGCAACGCTCGTGGGCGCAAAGCAAGCCTCGACAGCAAAGACGGCGCAGGCGGAACTCTCGACCACCGCGCGCCTAGCGCGCGCGAACGAGCACCTCGAGCTCAGCGCCTACAGCGAGGCGGAAGCGGACTTTCGCGCCCTCGCTCATTCACCCGAGGCCGCGCGCGCAGCCCTTGGTTTGGGCAAAGTATTGGTGCTCACTGGTCGCTATGCCGAAGCGGTTACGGTGCTCGCGCCGTTGCTATCGCAGCGAGATTTGGCTGAGCCGGCGGCAGTATGGACGGCGCGGGCCGAGCGCGAGCAAGGCGATCTCAGCGGTGCTGAACAAACCCTGAGAAAAATTTCGAATAGTCCCGCGTCGCGCGCCGCGCGTCTCGAACTCGGGGATGTGCTCTTGAGCGAGGGTCGGCGCGCGGAAGCCGAGCCCGTTCTGATGACGCTGATCAACGACTACAACGATGATCACGTCAGCGAACAGGATGGTGTCGGACTCGCACTCGTCGGTCGCGCAGCGCAGTTGCTGCGCAGTGCACGGGACGCCAACGACGCCTACAACGCCGCCGAGCACGCCCTGCCCGGCGACACGCAGATCCTGCTATTTCGGGCGGATTTGTTCCTGGACAAGTACGATCCGGGTCACGCCGAGGAAGTCCTGAACGAGATCTTGACCAAGGCGCCGCGGGAGCCGATGGCCCTCGTGTTGCTCGGACAGGTGAAGTTGGCTCAATCCCTCGACTTCGACGAAGCGGAGCGACTCGCGCGGCTCGCGTTGTCCGTGAATCCGAAGCTCGGCGCGGCACACGCGATTCTCGTCGGCATTGCTTTGCGCGACCAGGATCTGGACCTCGCTTCGCAGCGAATCGACGCGGGGCTCGCCGCGAGCCCCGGTAACTTGGAACTGCTCAGCCTGCGCGTGGCCGAGCGCTTTTTGGCCGACGACACAGCGGGCGTGGAGGCCGCGAAAAGAGCCGTTTTTGCCATCAATCCGCAATATTCGAAGCTCTACTCGATCGTCTCTGAGCTTGCTGATTGGGAGCATCGCTACGACGAGATCGTGCGCATGATGAAGGATGCCGTTGCGCTCGACCAGGAAGACGGCGTGGCTTACGGCGAGCTCGGCTTGAACTTGATTCGTGCTGGCGACGATGCGGGTGGCGTCGCAGCCTTGACTCGATCGTTCGCGCTCGATCCCTACAACGTGCGTGTCTACAACACGCTCAATTTGTACGAAAAGACGATTCCGCGCGACTACGTTACGGTCGAGCATCCGCCGTTTCGCATTCGTTACCGTAAAGACGAACGTGAGATCCTCGACCGCTATGTGCCTCCGCTCTTGAATCAAGCTTGGGCGAAAATGGTGAAGTCTTATGGCTTCACGCCGGAAACGCCGATTGGGGTCGAACTCTACGCAGAACGCGAGAATTTCGGCGTGCGCACCGGTGGTTTGCCCGAAACGGCAATTCAAGGCGTGTGCTTCGGTCGCACGCTCGCCGCGATGAGTCCGAAGAAAGAATCTTTCAACCTCGGCATGACGCTGTGGCACGAGCTGTCGCACGTGTTTCACATTCAGCTGTCGAAGGCGCACGTGCCGCGCTGGTTTACCGAAGGCCTTGCGGAATACGAAACCATCGTGGCCCGGCCGGAATGGGCGCGCGAACAAGACCCGGATCTGTATCAAGCGCTGCGAGCGGGTCGGTTGCCGGCAGTGGCAAACATGACTCGCGCGTTCACGCGCGCCGAAGAGCTGAATGACGTCGCGACGGCATATTACGCGTCGAGCCAGATTCTAGTGATGTGGGCGAACGACTACGGCGTGCCCAAGCTCAACGAGATGTTGCGAAAGTGGGGCGCGGGACAGCGGACGCCGGATGTGTTGCGCGAAGTGCTGGGAAAACAGCCAGCAGAGCTCGACCGCGAATTTCGGAGTTTTGCTGAAAAGAAGCTCGCGCGCTACGAGACGCAGTTCGTGCCGAACGCGCGCAGCGGACCGCTGGCGCTCGCAGAAGAAAACGCGCGGCGAGAGCCGGACAGTGCGCAGGCGCACACCACGTACGCGCTCGCGCTGGTACACGCGGGTCATGGCGATCGAGCACGGCTCGAGATCGCGCACGCGCTATCACTCGATCCGAAATTCCCGGACGCGCGCTTCTTGGACGCGGAGCTCGTGGCACACGACAAGCCGGCGCGCGCGGTCGCGGAATTGCGAGCGCTCGCGGCTGACGGCCACGATGGTTATACGGTCGAAGTGCGGCTGGCACAGTTGTTTGGTTCGAACGACGAAGCGAGCGCCAAGGCTGCGCTTTTGGCGGCCGCAAAATTCGATCCGAGCCAGGCGGCGCCGGAATACGCATTGGCTGATTTGGCTGAAAAACAGGGCGATCAAGCAGGTGAACTCGACGCGCTGCGAGTGCTGGCGACGCTGGAGCAACACGAGCCGCGCGTGTATCAACGCTTGCTGCGCCGCTTGACGGCGAATGGCGCATTCGCCGAAGCGGTCAAGGTGGGCGAAGCGGCAATTTATGCGGACGTCGAGGGACTACAGACCCACATGTTGTTCGGTGAAGCGTTGGCGCAGACCGGGCAGCGTGAGCGCGCGCTGTTCGAGCTCGAGAGCGCGACGCTCTGCCCGGGCGCGCCCGAAGATCTCGCTGAGGCGAATGCGCGACTCGCCGAGGTCGAGCTTGCGAGTGGCAAGCGTCGAGAAGCAAAGTCTCATGCCGAGAAAGCGCGCGCGCTCGATCCAAAAAATCCCCGACTGAGTCACTTACCGAAGTAGCATCCGACCGCTCGCATCGGCTCGATTCACGTTTCCACTTCGTCGTCTTTGTCGCCGCGCAGGCCTAAAGCGCGGGCTTTTTTGTACAAATGACTACGCTCGAGGCCAAGTGCTCGCGCGGTCGCCGCCATTTGTCCGCCGTGGTGTGCGAGGGCTTCCTCCACGATCGTGCGTTCGGCCTGCTCAGACAGAACGCGGAAGGGCACGCCGGGTTGATAAAGCCCGGTGCTTGCCGGCGCGCTGCTCGCCCCCACGGAGCGCTCGACATCCTCGGCAGTGACGGCATCGTCCGGGTTCAAGATCACGAGCCGCTCCATCAGGTTTCGTAGCTCGCGCACGTTTCCGGGAAATGGGTGGCGGGCCAACGCGGCGATGGCCGGCGGCGTGAGCGTCATCCCGGGGCGCGCGTTGGCCTTCCGTGCGGCGACTAAAAAATGTTCGGCTAGCTTCGGGATGTCTTCGCGACGCGAGCGCAGAGGTGGCAGCTCGAGCGGCACGACGTTCAGGCGATCGTATAAATCGGCGCGAAATGCGCCTTGCGCGCAGGCTTCGCCCAGATCTTTGTTGGTCGCCGCGACCACGCGCACGTCGATCTTGAGCGTGGCGTTGCCGCCGACGCGCTCGATTTCTTGTTCCTGCAACACGCGCAGCAACTTGGCTTGCATCGCGACCGGCATGTCGCCGACTTCGTCCAGAAAGATGGTCCCGCCGCTCGCGCGCTCGAATTTGCCACGGCGCTGTTTGGTGGCGCCGGTGAATGCGCCCGCTTCGTGACCGAACAGCTCGCTCTCGATCAACTCGGCGGGCACCGCGGCGCAGTTGAGTCGTTCGAGCGGCCCTTTCGCGCGCGGCGAAGCACGGTGAATTGCGCGGGCAACGAGCTCTTTGCCCGTGCCTCGTTCGCCTCGAACCAGCACGCTGGCGCTCGAACGGGCCGCGCGCAGCACCCGCTCGCGCAAACTCTGCATGACGCGGCTATCCCCCACCAAATCGTCGAAGTGACCAGCCTCGGCATGGAGCTCGCGCGCCTCCGCTTCGGCATGCAGCAAGCGGAGCGCGTTCTCCAACATCACGAGCAAGCGATCCGTCGACAGTGGCTTTTCCAAGAAGTCCAATGCACCGAGTTTCGTGGCGCGCACCGCGGCATCGATCGTTGCGTGCCCGCTCATCATCAGCACCGCGGTGTCGTTTCCGGCGACTCGCAAACGACTCAGCAATTCCAAACCATCACCGTCGGGCAGAGCGACATCGAGCAGCACGACGTCGTACGAGTGTTTAGCGATGCGTTCTTCAGCAAGCGCGATTCCACCGGCCAAATCGACCTGATAACCCTCGAGTGATAGTGCTTTCTTCAGCGTGTTCAGGATCGAGGTTTCGTCGTCGACGACGAGCACGTGACCGCGGAGCATGAGAAAACGCTAGCTAAAGTAGACGCTCCGCGCCACGGGCCCCGTCTAAGCCGCGGCTTCACGATAAGTTGTGTCCGGATCCGAGCGGCGAGTGCTAGGCTCGGGGAGCTTCCGCCATGACAGAGACTCTACCCACTGCACAGGGTTCTCTGGAGGCGACCCCACTCGGGCATTTGTTGGTCTATGGGCTCGATCGGTTGCTGACGGGCACGCTCGTGCTCGAAGAACCCAGCGGCAAGAAGCACGCAATTTATTTCGACGGCGGCGGCCCGGCAAAAGCCAAAGTCCAAGATCCGATCTTGTTTTTGGGGCGGGTTCTCGTCGAACAAAAGTTCATCTCCGACGATGTCTACGAGCGCACCCTCGCGCTCGCGATGGAGCGGCGCATGCTGCATGGGCAAGTATTGCTTTCACAGGGCGTGATCGACGAACGCGCGCTCCGCGAAGGCTTGCGTGAGCAGCTTTCACGTCAGGTGCTTTGGATGTTCAGCCTGCCGCCGAGCACGCTGTTTGGTTACTACGACCAGGTGAATTTCCTGGAGCACTGGGGCGCTGAGGGTGTGCGCGTCAAGCCGCTCGCCTTGATCTGGCGGGGCGTACGCGCTTACGCCCACGCGGGACATTTGGCGGAAGTATTGGCGCGCTTCGGCGATCAGCCGATCGTGTTGCACGTGGACGCGCCGATTCGCCGTTTCCGCTTCGAGCCGCGCGAGCAAGCGATCATCGACGTACTGCGAGCGAAGCCGCAGCCTTTGCATGAATTGATCGGGCGAGGGCTCGCGGACGAAGCGTATGTACGTCGTTTGGTCTACGCGCTGATCATCATGCGTCAGCTCGAGACCGGCTTGCCCGGCGTCGAGCCGATTGGCGTCGACGAAGCGCCGTCATCGTCGCGCATGCCGGTTGCCAGCGTGCAACCGCCGCGTAGCACCTCACCCGCGCCGCGCGCGCAGAGCGGTACCTCCCCCGTTCCTCGTTCCGCGATCGAAGCTCGGCAAAAACCGAGCGGAAGTAGTCCTGCCACGAATGTCTCGAGCTCCGATCACGCGCAGCAATCGCCGCCGCCAGCTTTGGTCGAGAGCCCCGAGCAGGCGGCATTTCGCGCGGAAATCCGGGAGCGCGCGGGTCGCACGGGCGAAAGTTATTACGACATCTTGGGCGTGGCGCCGGACGCGATTCCGCCGGTGATTCAAGCGTCGTTCTTTCAACTCGCGAAGAAGTGGCACCCGGACCGACTCGGGCCCGAGCTCGCGGAGGTGCGCGATCTCGCCACCAAGGTCTTCGCGCGCATGAGCGAAGCGCACCAGATCTTGAGCGATCCGGTGCGCCGCAAAGAATACGACGAGGTGCGCAAGAGCGGCGGAGGCAGCGCGGAAGAGCAGGAGCAAGTGCAACGCGTGGTTCGCGCGGTAACTGCGTTTCAAAAGGCCGAGGTGCTGATGAAGCGCAACAACTCGAATGGCGCGCTGGAAGAGGCGCGCAAGGCACTCGAGCTCGATCCGTCCCAAGCCGACTACATCGCGCTACTCGCCTGGCTCGAATCCACCCAGCTCAATCCGAACCTCGACGAGGTTTTGGCGCGCATCGAGAAAGCGGCGCGGATGGAGCCGAACAACACGCGCATCCGCTGGTACCGCGGGCTGTTGCTCAAACGCATGGGCAAGAACGGCAAAGCAATCGGTGATTTCCGCTTCATCGTCGAGAATGATGCGCGCCACGTGGACGCGCAGCGCGAGGTCAGGCTGTACGAGATGCGCCGTGCCGAGATGCGCCGCACGGGCCAGAAAACGCCGAGCGATCGTCCGACCGGAAATCCGCCCGGCGCGAGTTCGAGCTCGAATCCGCCGGCGAGCGGCAAACCTCCGGACGGCAACCGTTTCAGCAAGTGGTTCAAGCGCTAACGCGAGTCAGTCGCCGCGCGTGACGGCGAGCTCGGTCACGGTGACGCTACCGAGCTCGCTTTGACAAATCGCAAACGGCGAGCGTTCGCTTTCGTCCGTGAGCTTGCAGCTCGAAGTCACGCCGCCGAGGTTGATCGCGATCGATGTCCCGGTGCGCCGAAAGTCGAGCTTGCCACCGTTCGTGGATTCGACACTTGGCAATTGGCAGGGCGTCGAGTCGGGTGAATTCGGATCCGCGAAGCTATGCGTACCGAAGCGAAGGTTCGGCGGCGTTGCTGAAGAAAAGCTGATTTGCGCGGAAAAGTCACCGTATTCGGCGTCGGTAATCCAGACGCAATTCGGCGCGGCGCCCGCGGCCGAAAGTGTGAGTGTGCCGCCGGCTGCGTCGTAACTCACGGTGCCATCAGGCACGTGGTCTGGGGCTAGATGCGCCGGCCGCGAGACGCCATCGGGAAGCGAGACCAGCGGCACATCGCTAGCGAAGCGTGAGCGCGTGCCGATACGCACACCGCGCACGACGGTTCCAGTGTCGTCCGCGCCAAGCCAAACGAACGCATCCGGTCCAGTCGCGACCACGCGCAACGCGGTAGTCGTTTGGTTCAACCCCAAATCCAAATCGACCGCGTCGAAACGTTTTTGCCAAGGATCGAAGCGGTAGAGCCCGAGGCTGTGCGCGATTGCGTTGCCCGAGTCATCCTCGGCGGTGGCGATCAACCAGGGCCGGCCATCGCTGCCTTGAATCAGTACCGGTTCCGGTGCCTCGTGCGCGAAATCGAGGCGCGTGACGCTGCCATCGCTTGCAAGCCAGAAAGCGTCGTAGCTTTGTTGGGTTTGGGGATCCGGGGTGGGTGCGCAGCCGCGGTTGCACGATTGCGCGCAGTCTTCGCCAGGGTTGGGTGGGCGATCTTCGCAGCCGCCGACTGCGAGGGCCGCGCCGCCGGGCAACGCGACGAACGCGCGATCGAAGCGCGGCGGCAGCGAAGTCGAGCCGTCGAACGGAAGTGGCAACTGGCTCGCGTCGACGTCGCGCCATTCGAGTGCGCCGACGGGATGGCCGTCCTGATCGTTGCCGCCTGCGACCAGGATGCGGCCGTCATCGAGGTGAAGCGCAGTCGGGTCGTTGCGCCCGACGCCGAGAGGTTCGAGCAATTTCGATACGCGCGTCGTCGGCGAGATTGCTTGCACGACGTTCGAGGCGTTCGAAATTTCGTTGCGTCCGCCGACGAGTACGCTCTCGCCATTGTCGAGCGTGGTCGCGGCGTGATGCGTCGTGGCATCCGCGAGCATGATCAAGTCGGGTTCGAAGCTCTGCGTGGCGGGGTCGTAGACTTCGGCGGAGCTGCGAAGAACACTCGCCGGTTGCGCCGGATCGTGGATCGGGTTTTCGCCGCCTGCGACCAGCAATTTTCCTGCAAAGTCCGTCACGGTCGCGAACGCGCGCGGCTCGCTCAATACCTGTCGCTTGCGCGGATCGACCACGTAGTTCTCGCCGCTGCGCGTGTCGAACGTGAGAGCGCCGACGATGGCGGCGCTCGTCGCGTCGTTGCTGCCCGCAACCATGACGAGGCCGCTCGTGTTCGAATAACCGAGCGCCTCGCCGCCGAGAGTGCCCGGAAACGAATCGGTCGAGCTCGGGCGAAATACGTCGCACGCAGTGCCCTGCGGCCAGAGCAGGAAGTCGATGCGCTGCGAAGCGAGTTCGCCGTAGCCGATGAACGGAACCTGGGCCAAATCAGCGTTCGCGGTGGCCGCGAGCGCGAGCGTATCTTGCGGGAAGCCGAGGTTCGTGCCGCTCGCATCGATCGCAAGCGACTCGCTCGTGCGATTGCTGATCGGAAAGTCGCCGAGCGCTGCCAAATCCAGGCGGGCCGGGACCGGAAGCGGACAGCTCGGAAGCGTGTGCGCCTGGATCGACACCGTGATTTCGCGCTCATCCGGCTTGGCGCAGCCAGAAAGCAGCCAAAAGATCAAACCGGCGCTAGCATGTGCTCTTTGCATGTTCCCGCAGATCTTCGGCAAGTACGTGCTCGAACGCGAGATCGCTGCGGGAGGCATGGCGAGGGTTTATCTGGCGACCTTACGTGGAGCTGTCGGCTTCGAGAAGCGGCTCGTGGTCAAACAGATTCGTACCGAGCTCGCGTCCGACGATGCGTTCGTCACTCGCTTCGTCGAAGAAGCGAAGACTGCGGTCGAGCTCAGTCACCCGAACATCGTGCCGGTTTACGAGCTCGGAGTCGAGCAGGGCGTCTATTACATAGCGATGGAGTTGTGTGAGGGGCTCACCTTGTCCGAGCTGCTGGCGGAAACCGGGCCACTCGGGCCGGTCGAGGGCGCCTACGTTGGGGCCGAGATCTGTCGGGCACTCGACTACGCACATCGCCGCGCGGCCATCGTCCATCGTGACGTGACGCCGCGAAACGTCTTGATCGATGACGAAGGCGAAGTGCGGCTGATTGACTTCGGCATCGCGGCGCCGGTGACTCGCGGCGACGCGGAGCGCACCGAAGTCTTCGGCTCGCCCGGGCACATGCCGCCCGAGCAGCTGCACGGCGCCGATCTCACGCCGGCCACCGACGTGTTCGCGGTGGGCGTGCTCTTGATCGAAGCGTGGACGGGCTATCCGCCATTTCGGCGCGCTACGGCGCAGGAGAGCGAACGCGCGCTCTTCACGACGCCGCCGCCGATCGATCGCCAAGAGCCGCGGCTCGCGCCAATCGCGGCGTTGATTGCCCGTAGCGTCGCGCTCGAAGCGCGCGAACGACCGAGCGACGCGGAGCTGCTGGCGCGGCCACTGCGCGAATTTCTCAAAGCCGAAGACAGCGGCGATATCGCGCGGAGCCTCGGCGCTCGCGTGCGTCGCGCGCGCCGGCGTTCGCGTTCGTCGAACCCGTGGCTCGTCGGCGAAACCGGCCAAAACGAAGTCGTGGTGCAGACGCGGCCGCTGCACTCCGAGCCGCCGCCCCGGGCCGACAGCGCGCCTGCGACGGGCTCTCCCGTTACGCGGACCTTCGCCGCGCGCGACGATCTCGACGTTTGGACGCGCAAGCTTTCGACGCCGCCGATACAAACTCCAGCGGCCACACCGCATTCGATTCGTGTGGCCGAAGAGCGCGCAGCCGAAACTGCGAACGAAGCGGACGACGGTTCGCGCGAACCGCCACCGATCACGTCGACGCGCATTGCGCTGAAGCCGAAGAGCGGCGCGGGCATCGCGATTGCGGCGCTGTCATCGCTCGCGTTCGTCGCATTGGCATTTGTATTTGGGTCGCGCCCAAGTACGCCCAAGGCGGCGGAGCAGAGTCATTTTCAGTCGCTGTCCGCGGCACCGAATGCGAGCGCGGACAATGCTTCGACGTCCGAGCCGTCGCGGCCGCCAACCGAACCGGGTGCTGCGAAGGCCGTCCGCGTGAGCTCGGTGGCGGCCAAAAATCAAAAGCCGAGCGATGCGCCGCGCAGCGCGAATTCGGCTCAGTCGGCGGCGGCTCCGGCGGAATCCGGCGTGCTGCGCATCACGGCGGACCCGCGCGCGTCCGTCGAAGTGAGCGGCGCAGGCTTCCATGACACACGGCAAACGCCGCTCTTCGGGCTGCGCGTACCGGCTGGCAAATATCAAATCGTATTTCGCAACGACACGATCGGCACGCCGCTCAGCACGCAAGTCATGGTCGTGGCGGGCGCCAGCCGCAGCGTGCACGCGGATTTTCGTCAAGCCGAACCGACCGTGACGGTGCGCTGAGCGCGTGTCTATTCGAGCGTCATCGCTCGCGTTTGACGGAGTGCTTCGTAGAGCGCGATCGCGACCGCGTTTGCCAGATTGTGTGAGCGCACGTGGCCGGGCATCGGAATGCCGATCGCGTCGCCCGCGCGTTCTTCGAGGAGTTCGCGTGGCAAGCCCACACTTTCTTTCCCGAATACGAACGCGTCGCCGAGCGCGAACTCCGCGTCGAGGTAGCTCCGTCGCGCGTGCCCGCTGAAGAGCCAGGTTCGCGGCTTCCGCGCCGGATTGGTCGCGGCGATCTGAGCCTCGGCGAGGGCCAGCGTCTCATGTTGGATGACTTCGACGAGATGCCAGTAATCGAGGCCGGCGCGTCGCACGGCGTGTTCGTCGATGCGAAACCCGAGTTGGCCGACCAAATGCAGCGGGCAGCACGTCGCCGCGCAAAGGCGCGCGACGTTGCCGGTGTTGGGCGGAATTTCGGGCTCGATCAAGATCACGTGAAAGGGCCGCACGAGCGGGCGAGCGCGTAGGTAAAAGTCGGATGTCGGTGTCGGGTCGGGCACGGCCGGGAGCTTAGCGGCCCGAGGCCCGGGGTGGCAGCACCGAAGTCGCGCCGCGCGCGTGCTTGACGCAAATCCCGCGCGGCAAGTAGCCTCGCGCGAACGGCCCTGGTCCGTCCAAGATGAGCGCTCGCTTAGCAGGCTTTGCAGTTGGTTCGCTGCTTTTGTCCGCATCCTTCGTGGCTCGCGCCGAGCCAATGGATTTGGCGATCGAGCGCTTGGTCACGAACCCGCAAACTTGCAGTGCGACTACGGTCTGTTCGCCGGACAACGTCGCGTTCAAGCGCTTGGTGAACCAGCTGGGTTTCGCATTCGCACCGGATGCGATGCACTCTGCGCGCACCACCGGCTACGGCGGCTTCAACCTTTCGCTTGAAGCGACGTACACGAAAATTTCGAACGACGCCGATTACTGGAAACGCGGCACGCAAGGGCCAGTCGATCCGTCCACGAATCAGCCGTCGATCACGAACGCAAGCCCGCAGTCTTTGCTGCAGCAGTACTCGCTGAAGCTGCGCAAAGGTTTTGGCTTCGGGCTCGAGGTGACCGGCGTCGTCGGCTTCATGCCGAAGACGAGCATCATCAATGGCGGCGCGGACGTGCGCCTGGCGCTGCTGGAAGGCTTCCGAACCGGCGTGCTCGGCATTTTCCCCGATATCGCGGTCGGCGGTGGCGTGCGCACGATCACCGGCACTCCAGAACTGCAGCTCACCACGGTGGGCCTGGACGGACAAGTTTCGAAACCGCTGCCGATCGCCGATCAATCGGTGCTGACGCCGTGGATCGGCTATCAGTACCTGTGGATCTTCGGCGACTCGGGGCTTGTCGATCTGACTCCGACCACGAGCGCGATCGGGTACTGCAATTACGCGGGCAACAACGTGCCCGGCAATGCGGACCCGTCCAAGACTTTCAAGGACCCGGGCACGAACGTCGTGCACAACGTGTACGACGGTCAGCCCGTGTGCAAAGGCGGCTCCCCGAACGATTTCAACAACAACACCGTGTTCGCGCCGGTTCGCGTTCACCGGCAGCGGTTACTGTTCGGGTTGAACTACCGCTACGAGATGGTCATGGTTGGCGCCGAGTTCATCACGGATTTACTCAGCCCGGGTGATGCCAACAGCGGCGCGAACAAAACCGATCTGCAAAACGAGGATCGGCAGTGGACGCTGGTCCTCGAACTCGGCGCGATGTTTTGACGCCGGTCGCGGCCCGTTAGTGCGAGAGCCCGACAATCAGCGCAACGACGGCAATCACGGCGAGCACCGGCACTGCCGTGAAGTGCGCTGCGCGTCGTGCCGTCGCGCGCGCCACTTCCGGCCTGAAGCCGTGGACGCCCACCAAATAGCCCTCCGCCGATTGAAGGGGGGCAGTGAGACCAAGCGGCAATGCGCGCCGCGCCGCGGGTAGGCCTTCGACGAACGCCAACGCCAACAGGCCGAGCGGCAGCGTGATCAGATCCCAGCCGCAAGCGTACAGTCCAAAACGAAGTCCGCGTCCGCGCTTGCGCGTGCCGTGGCGGCGTGCGGCCACGTCGAGCGCGACGCCGTGGGCTGCATGCACGCCCACCATCGCGATGACGAGCAAGAGTCCGCCGAACCCGACGCTGCGCAGTACGCTCAGGCACAGCGTGCTGTCTTGTCGCAGCAGGCTCGGCAACTCGGGCAGGAACAAGAGCGCGAGCGCGCCCGCGCCCAAGGCGAGGCCGCCGACGGCAGCCGCCTCGCACAGCAAAGCGAACGCGAGCGCCGAGGAAACATCGCCCTCGGGCAAGGAACCGAAGAATGTACGCGCGTGCGTGGTGGCCAGATACGACGTCTGCCAAAGCCGACGCACCACGCCGACGCCAGGACGCTCCCAAGGAATGATGGCCACGACGCCGGAAGCGTGTGTCGGTTCGTCGAGCGCGCAGCCCGGGCAGTCGGGATTGCCGCACGCGGCGCAGACGACGGCCGCCGGCACTTCGAGCAGATCGAAGGCTGAGTCGTCCCGCGCGGCGCGATCGGAGCGCGCCTCGGCGTTCGAGCCCTGGGCCATGCCCTTTCCGGTAGCACGGCGCTGCGTTTCAGGCGAATTCGCGAATTCAATGCAAAGTCTGACCCGAACTCGTCTCGCTCGGGTCGTCACTCGAAAGGTCAGTGACGATTGTGGGAAGTTCGTGTAGGTCCCCGCCGAAGCGCAGCGCGGCGAAGACACCGAGCAAGCTCGTGAGGAGACTCAGGAAAATGCCCCAGCGCCACGTGAATTGCAGCGGCATGTGGTGCTGCGCATGCGGCGGAATCGACAGCAGCATGCATGTCTCAATCAATGTCATGGCGGCGAGCAGCGCGCTGACCAAACGCACGCCGCGCATGCGGTGAACCGTGCGGCGCGTCCACACCAGCGGCAAGATGACGAGCCAGCCGGCGGCACCGCCCCAGAGCCACCCGGCGCGTCCGCGGGCTAAATCGAAGCCGCTGCGAACGTCGGCCTCGGGCATCTGCAGCTCGACCCAGGGCATGAAGAAGGCGAACAGGCCGACCAATGCCAGGATGAGCAGCGCTCCGCGCATGCGCCCGAAATAGCTCCAGGGCAGGAGCCGCGTCTCCGGCAGTACGATTTCGCCTGCCTCCAACTCGTCCGCTGCGGCGTCGTGAGAGGGGGGAAGATTCTCCATCGCCACGAGCTTCACGCCACACTCCGGGCATTGTTTGGCCTCAGCCTGTGGGTAGAGCGCGCGGCAAAACGGGCAGGCGTTGAGCCGGGCCACGGGCACAGCATAGCTCACGGGCAGGGCATGAATCATTCGACCCAGCCGGTCGTTCCGCCTTCGCGAGTCGATAACGCAGCGCGTCGTGAAGCAGCGCACTAGTGCGAAGTGCGTCATCGGCTAGCCTTCGGTTCGGAACTCGCCACGAAATGACCGATCGCCTTGTCGAACTATTCGGGCTTCACGCGGACGCGCCGCACCTTGAGGAAGCACTGACGCACCCGAGCTTCGCCAACGAACAGCGCACTAGCCGCCACAACCAACGCCTCGAGTTTCTCGGCGATTCCGTGCTCGGCTTTTGTGTCAGCGAGCTCTTGTGCGCACTCTTCCCCGAAGCAGACGAAGGCG
>DASYCL010000116.1:0-16978 GCA_036500245.1 Polyangiaceae bacterium
GCGCGCGAAGGCTGGCAGTCGAATGCTCGGAAATAATACAAAGCCGCCTGGTTCGGGCGGCTGATCACGGTTTTGGAAGGAGAGGCGAGTAACGAGAACTGACCGAACAGGCACCCGTTGCGCGACCAGTCGCGTGAGCGGTCAAACGCTGTGCTCGCGCAGGGCCCCAAATCCCCAAGCTGCGATCAGCCGTCGGGTTCACTTCAAGTCTCGTCATCGCGGAGCGGGGCTAGGGTTTGTGTCCGACGAACCTTGCGGGTTTCGCTCATTTCGTAAGCCGTAAATTGCGCTTTGGAGTCGTGGTTGCGTGCAGCGCACGTGCTTCAATGCGAAAACGCCGATGTAGGGTGAAGTAACCCTCGTGGAATATCTCCTTACTTTCCGAGCACTCTCGATCTGCAACCGATTCCAGTTCGACGCGAGCACACGCAGCGACACTGGTATCTAACGCACGCTAACGAGAGTCTTTGCAAACAGCGCTGAATTGCGTCAAAAGAAGCAGGATATGGGCGCTACGCGTCGTTATGGTTTCTTGCTTGCGCTGCCGTTGGGGCTGGCAGTCGTTGGTTGCCAAGCCTCGGTCGACGGCAATGGTCGAAACGGTAACGGCCCGGGTTCGGGTAGCGCGAGCGGCGTGGGTTCCGGCGGCAGCGCGGCGCTTCCGCCGGGCACGTCGCCGATGTCTCTGCTCCCGACCAGCATTCGCCGCCTGACGAACCTCGAATACGAAAACTCGGTTCGGGACGTCGTCGGCAACGCCGAACCGGTCGCGAGCGACTTCGTGCCGGACTCGCGCCAAAGCGGTTTCACCGTGAACGAAGCGCAGCGCGTCGATTCGGTGCTGATCAAGCAACTCTCCGGCGCAGCGGCGACGCTCGCCGCAGACGTTCGCGCCAACCTCGATACTGCCGCGCCGTGCGCCGATCAAATGGCCGGCGCGGAAGCCTGCGCCAAGTCCTTCATTCAATCTTTCGCGACCCGCGCGTTTCGCCGCCCGGTCGGGGACGACGAAGCCGCGCAGCTGCTCACGCTCTATCACGCCGCCGCGGACGGCGCGACGTACGCGGACGGGATCGAAGAGGTCGCGAGCGGCGTGCTGCAATCGGCGGCGTTCCTGTATCTGACCGAAACGGGCGGCGGCGCGAGCGGCGCGAACATCGAGCTCACGCCGTATGAAGTCGCGAGCCAGATGTCGTATCTGCTCCGCGCGAGCCCACCGAGTCAGGATTTGATCGCCGCAGCGGTCGCCGGGAAACTCGACACTACGGACGGCCGCGTGCAGGCAATTCAAGATTACGGTTTGCTCGGCGGAGCGGATCCGTTGAACCGCACCGTGCGCATCATCCGCGAGTGGCTGGGCACCGATCAGCTCGAAGACACCGCGAAGGACACCACGGTGTATCCGGATTTCCCTGGCCTCAAACCAGCGATGGTCGCCGAGACGACGGACTTCTTGAATGATGTCGTGACTCGTCGGGACAAGGGCAACGGCACGCTCGAGCAATTGCTCGGCGCGAACTGGACGTCGACGAAAGATGCGAACCTCGCCGCGCTCTACGACGCGAGCGGCCCCGGCAGCGATGCGGACGACACGATCCTCTTGCCGAAGCGGCGCGGCATCTTGAACCAAGGCGCGTTCTTGTCGGTGTACGCGCATGCGAGCGAGACCGGGCCGGTGCTGCGCGGCGTCGCGATTTTACGGCGCGTGACCTGCCTCGGCGTCGCTTCGCCAGCGACGCTGAACATCACCGTCGTGCCGCTCGTGCCCGACCCGACGAAATCGATGCGCGAGCGCCTGAGCGGGCACGTGACGGATACGGTGTGCGCCGGCTGCCACACGCGGATCGACAACTTGGGTCTGACATTCGAGATCTACAACGGCATGGGCAAGGACCAATTCATGGACAGCGGCCAGCCCATCGACAGCAGTGGCGCCCTGACCGACACGACGACCGAGCTGGATCGTAGCTACACGGACAGCAACGATTTGGCAGTCGCGCTCTCCACGAGCCCGACCGTGCGCGAGTGCTTCGCGCGCAACATCTTCCGCGCTTCATCCGGTCGCAGTGACGACACTTCGTCGTCGAGTGAAGACGATTTCGTCAAGTATTGGCACACGCAGGACGACGTACTGCCGAACGAGCAAAAGGCCGGCATCATCAACACGATCATCGACTACATCAAGAGTCCGACCTTCGCGCTCAGGAGGACGCAATGAGCCGTCTCAGCCCGACGCGGCGTGCGTTCTTGCGCGCCATGGGTGCCGGCATGGCGGCGCTGCCGTTCTCGCGCTTGCTCGAAAACTCGGTCGCGCAAGCCGCGGGCGAGACCTTGCCGCTGAAGTTCATCACCATCTATCACCCGCACGGTATCTCCGCGGAGTTCTGGGCGATGAAAGGGGCCGACACCGAAACTGCGTTCGACATCGGCTACGCCAACTGCTCGCTCAAGCCGTTCGACGACGCGGCCACCTACGGCAAGAGCTTCAAGAACCAGATCCTCACGATCGAAGGCATCGATCACTTGTCGAATGCCAACGGTCACGATTCGGCGGGCACCATCCTGACCGGCAGCTACATCGACGGTTCCGCGCGCAAGCCGATGAACGCTTCGCTCGACCAATTCTTGGCCGTCACGCAAGGTCTCGGCAAAGACACGCCGATCACCAGCGTGAACCTCGGCGTCGGCAATGACGCGACCGATCCCGGCCTCACGCTCTCATACGGTGACGGCGGCGCGCCGTTGCCCAAGATCATCGACCCAGTCGCCGCTTTCAATTTGCTGTTCGGCAATTACGCGATGGGCACCGATCCGGCCGCTGCCGCCGCTGCCGCGCGCAAACAAAAGCTCGGCCAAGCCGTGGTCGACTATGTGCGCTGGGACATCAATCGGCTGCGTACTGGGCTCGCGCCGGCGGAGCAACAAAAGCTCGATCAGCATTTGAGCGCGCTCGCCGATCTCGAAAAATCGATCAGCGCGACGGCTTTGATGAGCTGCGTCGTGCCGCCGATGCCGGATGCGTCGCAGTTTCCGCAGCTCCGCCAATACAACGGCGGCGAACCTTACTTCGACGCCATCACGAACGCGCACATCGACATGATTTCGTCGGCATTCGCCTGCGACATCACGCGCTTCGCGACGCTGTTTATGAACGACCTGTCGTACGCGGGCAATCCGTTGATGCTCCCGGCCGACAATCACGGCTCGGTCGCGCACCCGTACAACGCATCCGCGGTCGGCGCGAACAGCATCAACCAAGCCGGCGATCCGGCGACCTGGTTGCCGCTCGCCGAATTGAACGGCTACTTCTATTCCAAAATCGCCCGCTTGATGCAAAAGCTCGACCAATTCGGGATTTTGGACAGCACGCTGATCTACGTCGCGAGTGACATGGGCAATCCCGCGCTGCACAGCACGCGCAACGTGCCGACGGTGCTCGCCGGAGGCGCGAACGGCAAATTCCGCATGGGCCGGCGGCTCAAAATGCCCGCAGCGTGCCCCGCGAGCAACCCGTGGTGCAACGGCGACAACCCGCGCGTCGACTACACGCCGACCACGAACAACAAAATCTTGGTCTCGATCGCGCAGGCCTTCGGTGTCGACGTCAACGCGTACGGCACGATGACCGTCATGTCGGACACGATGGGCGCGCTGAGCCAGCTCACCTAACGACATCACGAGAGTTGAAACCAATGACGAGTTGCTGGCGCTCGCTCGCCGCGGTGTTTCTCGTGTCTGCAACCGGTTGCAGCGCCAACGGCGCGAGCGATCTGGGCGTTCACTCGAACGGCACGAGTGGCTCGACGGCGACGGGCGGTGCAGGGCCGTCGAACGTCGCGGGCAATGGCGGGCAAACGGCGAACGGCGGAAGCAGCGCGCGCGGAGGCGCTGCCAGCGGGGTGTCCGGAAACAGCAGCGCGGGCGGCTCGAGCGCGGGTGGCAGTGGTGGCGCGTCGGCTGGCGGCAGCGCTGGGTCGACGGGCAGCGCCGGTTCGGCGGGCCATGCAGGCTCGAGCTCGAGCAATCCGTGTGCAGCGCGTCCGGGCCTGCTTTTTTGCGACGATTTCGAGTCCGCGACCGCCGGCATGGCGCCGGGCGCGCCGTGGTCGACCAGCTTCAATCCGACGGACGATAGCGCCGGTACCATCGCAGTCGACACCAGCGTGCCCGCCCACAGCGGTTCGAAGTCAGTACACGTATTCGGCAGCGACGGCAGCTTTCAGACTTTGCTCGTGTATCACGATCCCGCCGTGCTCCCGCAGTCGAACGGCAAATTCTTTTTCCGCGCGTTCGTGCGTTTCGGACAGCCGATGACCACCGGCCACAACACGTTCATCATGGCCGATCTGTTCACGAACCCGGACAACGGCATCACCGCGCGCATCTCCGAAGACGACAACAGGCTGGTGATGACGGTCGGCGGCGACGGTACTGCCTTCAATGACACGGCCCCGGCTGGGAAATTCCCCGCGCAGCAATACACTTGCCTCGAGGCGATGTTCGACACGCCGAATACTACGATCGACGTCTGGGTGAACGGCGTGGAGCAGCCGGACATGCACGGCACGAACGTCACCCTGGACCCATACGATTCACTACGTTTCGGCTTCGAGAAATACGCAGGGCCCGCGTCGGATTTTTGGTTCGACGACATCGCGATCGGCACCCAGCAACTCGGCTGTAACTAGTTCCAGGACCGTCCAAGGCTAATACTCATCAGTCAGGGCTCGGCCAGCGCTTTTGATTTTGGGTTGGGCGTGGGCGCTGGGTCTCGCGGGCCGTGCTGCTTGTGCCGCCGCTCGCTGCGAATTTCGTGCACGAGATAGATCACCACCGCGATGTTGAGTAGGACGACGAACGTTTTCGCGATGCTCGGGTGCCGCACGAGCTCGTAGATTTCGAGCGGCAAGAACGACGTCGTGACGCCGGTCGTCATGTATTCGGCCCAGTGCTGCTTCAAGAGCAAGCCCATGCCCTCGGTGCAGAACACCGCCGCATAGAACAAAGTGCCGATGCCGAGCCGGCGCATCGTCCGATGGTCGACTCCCGCAATCTTCTCGAGCAGATGATCGATCCAGTGATCGTGCGGGTCGATTCGGATGTACTCGATCCAGTGGCGCACCGTGTCCGCCGCGTCGCGATGCAAGAGCGACAAGAGCCCGATGCCCGCCACGATTAGCGCCAGCCCCTTGAATAACTTCATCACGCCGATGGCGATTATTCCGCGGCGCGTCCGTTCGGCCATGGGAAGTAGCGTAGTCGCTCCACCGCGTGGAGCCAGCGCGCGAAGATCCCAAAATTCGTGCTCGAACGCGAAGTGATGCATTTCAGTCGCGCCTCGCGCGAGCGTGCACGGGCTGCTACGTTCCCGTCATGACGAAGCTGCCGAGCCGTGCCCGTGCCCGTCGCGCCGAGAGCCGCTCGGTATGGGTGCGCTGGTTCGCGCTCTTGGTCTGCGTCGTCGCGCTGGTCGCGCAAACGCGTGCCGCGAGCGCCTTCGAGTTGGTTCGCGTTTCGTCGTCGAGCGTGGTTCGGGAACACGTGGAGCGGAGCGAGAGCAAAGCGCTGTTCGTGCAAGCGTCGCTGGGAGTCGCGCGCGCGCCGTTTTTGATGCGGTTACCGATCGTGCCCGCGTCGTTCAGCGCGTTCGGCATCCCCACGAATTTCGGCTTGGTCGCGCGCGCGCGCCAAGGCGTGTGCGCCGAGCGGGTTACGCATTTTCACGCGAAGCGTCGCATCCCGCGCATGAATTCCGAAGAGCCGCCACGCGCTTGAACCGCGCCCTCGCGCGTTCAACCCGCAAACCATTGGCTCTTCTTCACCTCGTTCGAGGTGAGAGGGATTCGTGTACATATGTCGACACAAAATGAAGAACTGAAGTCGCTCAGAGAAAAAACAGAGACGAAAGCAGACGCACTGCCACGCCCGCCGATGCTTTGGCTACTCGTGCCCGTCGCGTTGCTGGCGCTCTTGGCGTTGCTCAGTCGGAGCTGAGCTCGCTCCGAGCTCGAAAGGTGGCGCCGTTCCTGCTCGTCGACGGAGCGGTGCCATTTTTCGGATGCAAGAACGCGGGCGTCTATCTGGCGAGTCAGTGACTCTCGTCTCGCGCTTCGCGCTCTCGAATGAGATAGTCCGCCTTCAACGCGCGATGTGGCGACACTTCGAACCCGTGAGTGCCCGCTTGGGTGGCTTGTTTTTGCTCACGAGTGTGCTTTCTGCAGGCGTTGCGCGCGCGCAAGACGCGCCGCGGAACGCGCCACCCACGGCGGCTGTCGCGCCGACGATCGCTCCGAAGCCGCTTTCCGATCTCAACGTCGAGTATCCGGCTGGTGCGACGGGCGACGCGCGGGTCGTGCTCACGCTCATGGTCGAGCGCGATGGTTCGGTCAGCGAGGCCGCACCGAACCAAGTCAATGAGCCGTTCTCGAGCGCGGCCGTCGCGGCGGCGCTGAAGTGGCGCTTCGAGCCGGCCACGCGCGCGGGCGTCCGAGTGCGCGTGCGCATTCGCGTCGAAGTGACGTTTCATCCTCCGGCAGCGGTCGAACCGGAACAGCCGGAGAGCACCGAGCCCGAGGCGCCGCACGACGGCAGCGCGCCCCCACCCAAACAAAAATCGAAACCCGCGGCACCGGTCGAAATCCAAGTGCGCGGCGTCAAGGTCGAGCCTTCGCGCACTGCGTCTCTCTCGCGCGACGAGGTTCGGCAAATCCCGGGCACCTTCGGCGATCCATTCCGCGCGATCGAAATCATGCCCGGCGTCACGCCGATCATTTCAGGGCTTCCGTTTTTCTTCGTGCGCGGCGCACCACCGGGAGACGTTGGGTATTTCTTGGACGGCATTCGCGTGCCGCTCTTGTTTCACATCGGTGTCGGACCGTCAGTGGTGCATCCGGCGCTGATGGATCGTGTCGACTTATACCCTGGGGGTTATCCAGCGCGCTTCGGTCGCTTCAGCGGCGGCATCGTGTCGGGTGAGACCGTGCCGCCCGCGCCGGAGCTGCACGGCGAATACAACTTGCGTTTCTTCGATGCTGGCGCGTTCGTCGAAGCGCCGTTTGCCGAACATCGCGGCGAGATCTTGCTCGGCGGCCGTTACTCGTTCACGGCGGGCTTGCTCTCGCTTTTGTCTTCGGACGTGAAGCTCGACTATTGGGACTACCAAGGTCGCGTCAGTTACGCGCTCACGCCGAAGGACACGCTGAGCGTCTTTTCCTTCGGTTCCTATGATTTTCTCGGGCAAAAAACCGCCACCGACACGATCACGTTGTTCGGCACCGAGTTCCACCGCGTCGACGCGCGCTACGATCGACAACTCGAAGGCGATGGCAAAATGCGAATCGCCGCCACGGTTGGGCTCGACCGTTCCGAAGCGCCCGACAATCGCTTCTTGCGCGATCGCTTGGTCGGTACGCGCAGCGAGATTTCGTTGCGCGTTGCGCCCGAGGCGCTGGTTCGCTTCGGTACCGACGCACAGCTCGACGCTTACGACGTGCAGCTCGACACCAGCACGCTCGGCCCCGCGGCGACACGCGCCGCCGATCTGTTCCCGACGCGCACCGATTTTGCGTCGGGTGTGCACGCGGACTTGGTCTTGAGTTTGGGCGATCGCTTGCAGCTGATTCCCGGCGTGCGAGTCGACTATTTTTCTTCGCAGGGCAACTCGGCGGTCGGCGTCGACCCGCGCTTCTCGACGCGGCTCGAGGTGACCAAACGCTTGAGCCTGCTCTCGACTTTCGGGCTCGCGCATCAGCCGCCCGCGTTCATCGTGCCTTTGCCGGGATTTCAGCCGGGCGGGCTCAACGGCGGTTTGCAGCTCGCGGTGCAACAGAGCGCGGGCGTCGAATACGATCTCGGCGACGCCACGAACGCGACCGCCACCGTGTTCCACAACGGCTTCTTCAACATGAGCGACGCGCTCGGCACGACGCAACCGACGCTGAGCGGCTGCGCCCCCGGCTCATTCCCCGACGACACGCTCGGCGGCGATCGCGGCGGTCAACCGACGAACGCGCCGTCATGCATGCCGCGCTTCCCGCGCGGCACCGTCGGCACGGACGGCAACGGCACCGGTCAAAATAACGCGACGTTGAACGCGCTCGAAGCGCGCACCAACGGCGCGTCCTACGGTTTCGAATTTTTTCTCAAGCGCCGGCTGACGAGTCGCGTCGGCGGCTTCTTGTCCTACACGCTGTCCCGCTCGATCCGCACGTTTCAAAATCAAGAGTTCATCGCGACGTTCGACCGCACACACGTGCTGAACGCCGCGGTCGCGTTCAATCTCGGTCGCAATTGGCGCGCTGGCACGCGCGCGACCTTCTACACTGGATTACCCAAGGCGGCCGACCCGACGGACCCGAGTTCGACGCGCCTACCCCCATTTTTCAAGCTGGATTTACGCTTGGAAAAGCGCTGGCAGCTGAGTCAAAGAGCGTACCTTTCCTTCGTCGCGGAGTGGATGAACGCGACGTTGAGCAAGGAAGCCATCTCGACGACTTGCACCTTGCAAGGCTGCCAGACACAAACCATCGGTCCGATCACGATCCCGAGCCTCGGCATCGAGGGAGGTTTTTGAGCATGCGTCTCTTACTCTCGAGCTTCTTGTTGATCACCCTCTGCGGTTGCGGCGCGGGCGCGAAGCCGGCACCGGCGCCTGCGTGCGACCCGGCGTGTCAAGACAACGTCGCGCTGTTCGCGGTTCGCAGCATGATGCGCTTCGCGTTCAACCGCGCGATCGCCGCGATGCCCGTCGGCGCGCAGGACGTCACGCTGCCCTGCTTACCGTCGAACGGCGGCAGCGGTTCGGTGCGCCTGTCCGGAGACGCGGAATCGAACGCGGAGCAAGGCGCGTCATTTTTGATGCTGAACTACGACTTCGAAAACTGTTTCTTCTCGGCGCCGCCGGATCCGACCCCCGATCAAAACTACAGCGTGACTTTGACCGCGAACGTGAGCGAACAAGGCACGCTCACGCAGCAGCCTTCGACGAACACCGCGCTCACGATTCAAAGCGACTCGGTCACGCTCTCCGGCACCGTCTACGACCCGCCGCTCGACTATTCGGCGTCGAGCTGCGCGCTCGCCGCGAATCAGTCCGGAAACGATGTCTCCGGTTTTCTGTGCTCGCGGCCCGCGGGTTTCACGTTCTGAGCTCACCCGCGCAGCGTGCACTCTGCCACGGCGTCTTGCTCACGAATGCGCCTCGTGAGAGTCTCCCGCCTCGCGCGGGGGCGACTTTCCCCGCGGGAAATAAGGAGTTCACATGCCCAATCCGTTCGCCCACATCGAGCTCAGCACCGATGACGTCAAGAAAGCCAAGAAGTTCTACCAAGCGGTGTTCGCCTGGAAACTCGCCGACATGCCTGCGATGAGCTACACGATGATCGACGTCGGCGGCGGTGTTGGCGGCGGCATGCAAAAGAAGCGGATGGCTGAGCAGCCGACGGCGTGGCTGCCGTACGTCCAAGTCGACGACGTGAAAGCGACGATGTCCAAGGCCGTCAAAGCTGGCGCCAAGTCCGTGCACGACTATCAACCGATCGGCGAGATGGGCGCGATCGGCATCTTCATCGATCCGGCTGGCGCCGCGCTCGGTGTGTGGGAAGCGGGGGCCGGCGCACAAGCAGCGCCGCCGCCTGCTAAGAAGGCGGCCAAGAAGGCGCCCGCGAAGAAGGCTGCTGCCAAGGCCGCGCCCGCGCCTGCTAAGAAGGCGGCCAAAGCCGCTGCGCCAGCGAAGAAAGCCGCGGCGCCCGCGCCGGCGAAAAAAGCCGCGAAGAAAGCGCCCGCGAAGAAAGCGCCCGCGAAGAAAAGCTGAGCCAGCGCGGGTTGCATCGCGCTGGGCATGCCGCGCTGCGAGCCGCAGAGCGGGCTGAAGCGCAGCCTCCGGAAGCCTGATTTTCCAGGGGGTTGCGCGCGGCCTGCGCGTCTGCGCGCCGCTCGCGTAACTCTTTTGGGTCGCGCGGCATACCACGCGAAAGAGCCGTGGACTGTGCCGAGATTCGCCGAGAATTTCTGAGCGGAGCGGTGCCCGCCGGCACGCCCGCCAGCGCGCATGTGCGCTCCTGTCCGCATTGCCGCGAGCTATTCGAAAACGACGCGCTGCTCGGCCGTCGTCTCGCGCTGACCAACGGCGCGCTGCCAGAACGCGGCGTCGCGTTCGAGCCGTTGTCTTCCGCGCTCGCCGCGGAGCGCGGCGTGCGCGCGTTCTTGCGCAGCCGCTCGACGCGCTCGCGCGGGCTTTTGTGTTTGGGCTTGGCCGCGGCCTTGCTCCTCGCCGAGCTCGCGCGGCGACGCATCCCGTTTTCGACGCTGCCGGCGTCGCGCCTCGCGTGCGGGCTCTTGCTGCTCGCGCTCTTCGCGCTCGTGACGCAGAGCGCGCTCCGGCCGCCGTCGATCGAGCGCCGCGCTGCGCGCTTACAATCGGCGCTCGCGCTCGGGGTGTGGTGTTTGCCGTGCGTGCTCTGCTTCGCGCCGGACGTGCACGGAAGCGAGGAACTCGGGCCCGGCTTTGCCTTGCGCTCTTTCGGCTGTTTTGCTTACGGTAGCGCGCTCGCCGCGCCTTCCTTCGCGCTGCTCTGGGCGCTCGACCGCGGTGTACGCATCCCGTTTCGCGTGCTCGCGCTCGGCGCCGGCGTGGTCGCGCTGCTCGCCAATTCGATCCTGATTTTGCATTGCCCGGACACCCATCGCGCGCACCTCATCGTCGGGCACTTCAGCATCGGCTTGGTTTGGTTGGCCGCGGTTTACCTGGGCGAACGCTGGCGGCGCCGTGTTTAGATTTTGGGTTGGGGTGCCCTCTGCGGCGTGTCTGCTCATGGTGGCGGGCGCGTGTTCTCGCGTCGTGCCGGAAGCCGAAACGCGCGTGCACGCCGCGACCGCTCCAGCCACACGAGATCCCGGCGTCGCTGTGGTCGAGCTCTTCACGTCCGAAGGTTGCTCGAGCTGCCCGCCGGCGGATCGCGTGCTGGCGCAGCTCGCCGAGCGCGCGAAGTCGAGTGCGATGCCGATTTACGCGCTGTCGTTTCACGTCGACTATTGGAACTACTTGGGTTGGCGCGATCACTTCAGCAGCGCGGATTACTCCGAAAGACAGCGCGGCTACGCGAGCATCGCGCCAAACGGCGGCATTTACACGCCCCAGGCCGTAATCAACGGCGAAGCCGAATGCGTCGGTTCGGATTCGGCTCAAATCGACGCGCAGATCAGCGCCGCGTTGAAACGCGCGTCGCGCACTCGAATCGAGCTCAGCGCGCGGCGCGCGAACTCGAGCATCGAAGTCAGCTACAGCGCGACAGGCGACACGCGCGGGCGCGTCCTGAACTTGGCACTAGTCGAACCGCACGCGGAGAGCGCGGTACAGAGCGGTGAAAACGCGGGCGAGCGTCTGTCGCACGTGAACGTCGTGCGCGCGTTCGTCACGCGCTCGCTTGCGTCGAACACGGCGGGCACTTGGTCGAGCGTGCCGAGCGCGGACTTCGGCGCGGGCCGCGTCGGCGTCGTGGCCTACGCCGAAGACGACTCACAACGAGACATCTCCGGCGCGAGCGCGCTCGAGCTCGAGTGACGCGCGCACCGGTTCAGCGAGTGCGTCGCTCGAGGCGCAAGCGCTGCGGCGAAAAGCCGAGCTTCGCGAACACGGCCTGCGCCGTCGTATTGAAGCTCCAGGTTCCGAGCTCGACGCTCGCAAAGCCTTCGGCGTCCGCCACCGCGACGACTCGTTCGATCAAAGCGCGCGCGACTCCACGCCTCCGCGCGTGCGTGGCCACGCCGATTTCGTCGAGCTCGAGCCAACGCCGCGCGAAGCAGCAAGGATTTTCCGCCGTTTCGCGCGCAACCGCTCGCGCGTAACCCACCGGCTCAGTCGCGAGCTCGGCGATGAACCCGCGCGCCGTCTTTTGCTCGAGCCATGCTCGATAGTGAGCCTCGAGCTCGGCGTGCGACGTCGGTTTGAATATGTCGGGACGGGCGGCAACGTGCGGCGCTTGGCCGTATTGGTTCAGCGTCGCAAGTAAGCTTGCATCGTGGATTCCCGCGGGCCGAATCTGGAGTTCCATCGTGTTTTGAGCCTGGCAATTTACAATGAGAGCCGTCGTGTGGGCTACCGGTGCGAGGCGCGACGTGCGCGCTGAACCCACAAAAAATCAGGTTGGTTGAAGAGTAGCCGGAGTTCTTTTAGCGTGAGATCCATGCGCATGTTCCTTTTCGCGATGTTTCTGCTCGCGGCTTGTAGCAACGAGGAAGAAATCAAAAAGAAAGTCGCCGTAGTGCAGCAGCAGGCCGACGACCAGGCGGCAAAGGCCAAACAAGAGGCGCAGCAAAAGCTCGACGATCTGCAAAAGCAGGTCGATCAAATGAAGTCGGACGCGACGGATGCCAAAACCAAACTCGACGATTGCATGAGCAAAGTGCAATCGAGTGCGGACGCCTCCGGTAAATCGGCGGATGCGGCGCTCGCCGCGGCGCGTTCAGCGTTCAAAGAAGAAGGGCACCTCGAGCTCGCGAACGTGAACAAGAGCATGGCTGAGCTCGGTCCGAAGTCGGTGAAGGCCACCGCGAAGGCCAAGGCCGCGTTTCAAAAGGCGCTGCAACCTGCGGGCGCGCAGCAAAAAGCGCTCGCAGCCGATCTCGCCGCTTGGGATAGCGCCACGCTCGACTCGTTCAAGAACGTGAAAGGCAAATTCGAGCACGACTTGGCCATGCTCAAGAACACCGTTCGCGCCGCAAAAGCCACGTTGCCCGCCACGCCCTGAACGCGACTCGACTCGACTCGACTCGGCTCGCGCGCGTCGCGGCGGGCGCGGTTGCGCGGCTTCGCGACCAAAACAAAGTTGCATCTGCAACTACGCATACGGCAGCGGCTACTCGAAGTAGTTTCTCACTACGCTTGGTAGCAGCAGCTACTCGAAGTAGTTCCTCCCGGGAGCCCAAAACAAAGTTGCATCTGCAACTAAGAATTCGCTTTGCAAAGGCGGCTCGGGCGCGAAAACGAGGGTCGAGTCTCACTCGCTGTCGGTTTCGTCCGTCTCGAACGGCGCGGGCGCGACGCGCACCGCTTTAAACCGCGAGATTTGTACCTGCCCTGCGGGAGCGCCGCGCGCCTTCTTTACGTCCGCTGCGCGGCACACGTGCACTTCGACGCGCGCCGCGTTGCGCGCCTTCGAATACCAAGCCGCGAGCCCGGCGGCGCGCTCCGTCACTTCGTTCGGCACCGCGCCATGCGTGGGATTGCGAATTACGACATGGCTCCCCGGCGTGCCACCGCCTACGTGGAGCCACAAATCATGCGGCTCCGCGACGCGGAACGTCAGGTAATCGTTATCGCTCGCCGCTTTGCCGACCAGGATCTCGTAACCCGAGTGCGAGAAGGTTCGATATGGCCGGCCTTTGCTGCTCACTCTTCGAGGCTTTCTACGTTGTACAGAAATGTGTCACATGCTTTGCGCGTTCGCAAATCGATTGTGAGATCGACTGGCCTTCACCCGGACATCGTGAAAAGGTGAAAGCAACATGAATATGCCTGATTTTCGCGCTCCGCGGGCTCGAACTCGCGCTCGAGTTCGTATTCCATCCGCCGAGCGACGCGCGCGCCGCTCGCTCGCAGTCTTCGCGTTAATAACCCTTGGGGGTTATATAGCGTTTTCTTTTGGTTTGGGGTGCGGTTCGTCGAGTGGAGGCTCTTCGGCCTCACCACAAGGCGGCAGCGCGGGCAGCGCCGTTTCCGGCGCGGGCACGTCGAGCAGCGGCGCGGGCGGATCCGTGAACGCGGGCGGATCGGGCGGCACTGCGCAAGGCGGCGCGAGCGGCGGACAGAGCGGCGCGGGCGGCAGCGGCGGCGCGGTACAAGCCGGCACACGCATCGACACGAGCTTGAATGCGGGCTGGGTCTTTTTGCGCTCGGACGCGATGGGCGCCGAAACCGCGTCCTTCAACGACAGCGCGTGGACCAAGCTCGATCTGCCGCACACCTGGAACGCAATGGACGGCCAAGACGGCCCGACTACGCCGTACTATCGCGGCATCGGTTGGTACCGAAAACACTACACCGTGCCGAGCTCGCTCGCCGGTCAGCGCATTTACTTGCAGTTCGACGGCGCCAACATCATCAGCGACGTTTACTTGAACGGCATGCACGTGGGCTCGCACGCCGGCGGCTTCGCCGCATTTCGCTTCGACGTGACGGATCTGGTGATGCTCGGCGCGGACAACCTGATCGCGGTCAAAGTCGACAACTCCGCGGGCGTGGACGTTAACAACGCGATCACCACCAGCGCGACCGCCAATGTGCCGCCCTTGAACGCGGACTTCACGTTCTTCGGCGGAATCTACCGCGGCGTGCATTTACTCAGCACCCCACCGCTCGCAATCAGCCCGCTCGATTTCGGCTCTTCAGGCGTGTACGTCACGCAAACCAACGTCAGCGCTGCGAGCGCGGATCTCTCGATCAAGATCAAGCTTTCGAATGCTGGCGCCGACATGGCGACGGCAAATCTCAAAGCCACCGTACTCGACGCGAGCAGCGCCGAAGTACTCTCGCTGACCGCAAGCCAAGCGGTGCCCGGCAACGGCGGCACGGCCGACGCAACCGCGACCGGCAAGCTGATGAACCCGCATTTGTGGAATGGGGTCACCGATCCGTACCTCTACTCGGTGCGCGTCGATTTGCTCGACGGCACCCTGGTTTCGGATTCGGTCACGGTGCCGCTCGGTCTGCGCTCGTTCAGCTTGGATCCGAACACCGGCTTCACACTGAACGGTAAATACCTGGATTTGCACGGCGTCGACAAACACCAAGATCACAAAGACAAAGGCTGGGCCATCGCCGACAGCGACACGGACGCGGATTTCGCGATCATCGAAGAGCTCGGCGCGACCGCGATTCGCCTCGCGCACTATCAACACGCGCAGCACACTTATGACGTCACGGATCGAGCCGGCATCGTGGTTTGGGCCGAAACGCCGGTCGTGGATCGCATCAACAACACGCCGGAGTTTGCCGCGAACGCCGAGCAGCAGCTCACCGAGCTGATTCGCCAGAACTATAACCATCCGTCGATCGTGTTTTGGAGCGTCGGCAACGAGACGTTGCTCAAAGCGGGGCCGAGCCCGGACACGCTGATCGGCCATTTGGCGGACGTAGTGGGAACGGAAGACGCGACGCGCATCGCGGCCTACGCCGCCAATGCCGGCGACACCTACAATCCGGTGAACTGGCACGGCACCGCGCACGGCTTCAACGAATATCAAGGCTGGTACGGCGGCAAAGTCCCCGATTTCGCGACTTGGGCCGATCAAACGCACCAGGATCGTCCGACCGGTTGCGTGGGCCTAACCGAGTACGGCGCGGGCGCGAGCATCACACAGCACGCCGCAAATCCGGCCGCCCAAGACACTGGCGCCGATCACACGACCGCGCAGCACACCGAGGAATATCAGGCCTACTACCACGAGGGTTATTGGGCGGCGCTCTCGGCGCGACCGTTCGTGTGGGGCAAATTCGTCTGGAACGCGTTCGACTTCGCGAGCGACACGCGCAGCGAAGGCAACACGCCCGGCTTGAACGACAAAGGCCTCGTCACCTACGATCGCCAAACCAAGAAAGACGCGTTCTACTGGTACAAGGCCAATTGGTCGTCGGCGCCGTTCGTGTACATCACGAGCCGGCGCTTCACGACGCTGCCGAAATCGAGCACCAGCGTTCGCGTCTATTCGAACGCCGCGATGGTCGACTTGAAACTCAACGGCACATCGCTCGGCGCAAAATCCGCGGCCAATCACATTTTCGTCTGGGACAACGTCGCGTGGGCGATCGGCACGAACACCGTCGAAGCCGACGCCGGCACCCAAACCGACAGCGTGACTTGGATGAACTGAAAGAGCTGATCCCAATCTGAGGGAGTCATCCTCTCTCTGGGGTGTTTTTGGCCCTGCGCGAGCACAGCGCTTGGCCGCACGCGCGTCCGGTCACGCGGCAGGCGCCTGTGCGGTCAGTTCTCGTGGGGCCGCCCATCTTTTTAGAACCGTGATCAGCCGCGCGATTCGTGGCTTTGAACTCGGGTGGCGCGCCCAGCACCAGCACCGGCGATTGCGCCTTGTATTGCAGCTTTTTCAGGTTCGGATTCATCGCTCAGCACTTTAACCGCGCGTTTCGCGAACACAAAAATGCATCGGGATTGACGATGTATTTGCGGAGCCGTATTCCCGAATCCGTGACTCACGATGCTCCGTCGGTTGCCGCCGAATTCGCTGAATTGTTCCCGGCCGCGTACCTGCGCTTTCACGTGCGACGCGCGAAGCGGAGCGAGCTCAGCGTGCAGTCGCGCGGCGTGCTCGCGCACCTCGCGCTGTCCGGCCCGCTCACCGTGACCGAAGCCGCCCGGCACATGAACCGCGCGCAGTCGGTGATGAGCGAAATTCTCGCTGGGCTCGAGCGGAAACAATGGATCATGCGCTTCGCGGACGAACGCGATCGGAGGCGTACGCTCGTCTGCTTGAGCGAAGCAGGCGAAGCGCGCCTCGCCGCGGATCGCCGCGTGCTCGACGAAGCGCGCCTCGCCACCGCGGTCACCGCAATGACGCCGAACGAGCGCAAACAACTCGTGAACGGCATGCGCGCCCTGGTGCGCTCCGCAGATTCAGTGTTTCAACGCGACTCGATCAAAAAACCAAAGGAGAAATGAACCATGAACGACCACGCACAGCATTGTGAAAGCTGCGGCATGCCGATCGAGACCGGCCCGTATTGCCAATATTGCGTCGACGAACACGGCAAACTCCAAGCCTTCGACGAGCGTTTCGAACGTATGGTGCAGTGGCAACTCAAAAAGAAACCCGGCACCGCTCGCCCCGAAGCCGAACGCGAAACGCTCGCCTACATGGCCAAGATGCCGGCCTGGCGCGATCACCCGCGCGTCCGCGCCGCACAGTAAAAAATCGAACTGAACCGAGTTTTGATTTTTTGTTTTTTTGATGGTCACGCGCCACG
>DASYCL010000117.1:0-2084 GCA_036500245.1 Polyangiaceae bacterium
GCCGCGCTGCGCGATCCGCGTTGCAGTGAGAACTCGAGCGCGTGATACGCTCGGCGCATGAATTCGGCTGGGCGACGCTTGGCAAGCGCTCGTATTTTTCTGGGGTTAGCAGGGCTCGCGCTGTGCGGCGCTTGCTCGAGCTCTTCCAGCGACGGCGGCAGTGGCGGCGCTTCTGGCACAACGCAAAGTGGCGGAACGAGCAGCGGCGCTAGTTCGACCTCGGGCAATGCGGGCTCGGCAACCAGCGGAACGAGCTCGGGCGGAGCGAGCGGAACGGCAGCCGGTGGAACCTCGGCTGGCACGAGTTCGGCTGGCACGAGCTCAGGCGACGCGGGCGCGGGCGGCGCGGGCGCGGGGAGTGCGGGCGCTTGCAACATCATGGAATGTTTGGTTGCGAACACCTGCCTCGACCACTGTGGCGGCGCGGTCGTGTACACGGGTTGCTGCGAGTGCGTGCCGCCGGCAGTAAACAAGAACAGCTGCGCCGGCGCTAGCGCTTACTGATCCGCGCGCACGGCGATGACGAACGTCCCGGACCTCCTCTATCCGGAGCCGCAGTCGAGGCTTGATGCGCGCGCGCTGCGCCAAGCCCTGACGTTCGCCTTCGCGACCGGCGGCACCGCGGAGAGCTTCACCAAGATTTGGGAGCGCGCGAACTACGGCGACAGTGACTTCGATCCCGAATGCTTCGCGAAAGAGCTATTTCTGGGTGATTTCGTCACACGTTGCCTGTCGTTCACGGTGAACGGGCAAAAATACGTGCCCGAACGCTCGCACTTGACCAAGCTGCTCGCGCGTCCGCCGCGCGATCCGCGCGTGGTCGCTTACCGCCAGGAAATTTTACGCGAGCTCGCCGCACACCCGAAGCGCGCGCACGAGCTCGGCCTGCTCGCGGCGAAGATCCGCCACTTGGTGCTCCGGCTCGAAGCGCCGGATCGCGGCAAGCGCTACGACGCGATCGGACGCCGCGTCGATATTCTGCGCGATGTGCGCGAGCTGCTCGACGACTTGTCGCGCGCGTTCCCCGAATCACCGTCCGGACTCGCGCGCATCGGCGAATTCGGGCGTGAAGCGCGCAACAGCGAAGCCTACGCGACACTCGTCAATTTGCTCGACTACGAAAACAGCCGCGCCACGATCGAGCTCAGAGTCAAAGTCGGCTACGACGGGGATTTGCGCAGTTTCGAGATCGTCCGCTCGAGCGAGCATCACGAAAATCCATTTTATCGCACGCGCTTCAGTCGCTTTCTCACGAAACTCAAACTCTGGTTTCAGGGCTATGGGTTTCGCGAAGCCGAGCTACTCGGCCGGCTCACGAACGCCGCTTTCGACGGCGTTCAAGAGTATGTGATGCGCGCGTTCCAACTGCTGGTCGAGATCGAATTTTATCTCGCCAGCTTGAGCTTGAAAGCGTTCGCCGAAGCGAAGGGCCTTCCGATGTGCTTGCCCGAGTTGAAACTCGACCCGAGCGCGCGCACCGAGCTCGACGCGCTGTTCAATCCATTCTTGTTGCTCGAAGAGCGTCCGCCCAAAACCGCGAACGTCAATGCCGGCGCGCGGGCGCTCGTCGTGATCACCGGCCCCAATTCGGGCGGGAAAACCAGGCTATTGCAAGCGCTCGGCTTGTCGCAGTTGCTCGCGCAGTCGGGCGCGTTCGTGCCTGCGCGCCGCGCCTCGATGCCGGTTCGACACGGGCTCTTCGTCTCGCTTTCGCACGAAGCGAGCTCCGATCAACGCGAAGGTCGACTCGGCACGGAGCTCTTGCGCATTCGGCGCATGTTCGAACAACTTGCGTTCGGCAGCTTGGTGGTTCTGGACGAGCTCTGCTCCGGCACGAACCCATCCGAAGGCGAAGAGATCTTCGAGCTCGTCGTCTCGTTGCTCGCCGAGCTCGAACCGCAAGCCTTCATCACCACACATTTTCTGCAATTTGCCTCGCGCCTCGAGCACGAACCTCCGGTCGAGCGGCTCGAGTTTCTACAAGTCGAGCTCGACACCCAGCAAAACCCGACCTACGGCTTCGTTCCAGGCGTCGCCACCACCTCGCTCGCTGAACGCACCGCCGAACGACTCGGCGTCACGCG
>DASYCL010000118.1:0-4134 GCA_036500245.1 Polyangiaceae bacterium
CGTGATCGGCCTAGCCAATCGCTTGATCGCGCCGCTCGTGCAACGCGCGTACACGGCCTTTCCGGAAAGTGAAAAACACTTCAGAAAATCCGTGATTTTGCGCGCCGGCGTGCCGATTCGCGCGGGCTTCGCGCGTGCACCGTACGCCGCGAATGCGCTCGGCCTGCGCATCTTGGTGCTCGGCGGGAGCCAAGGTGCGAAAGCCTTGAACGAAGCCGTGCCGCGCGCGCTGGCGCAAATCCCGGCCAACATCATAGTCGTGCATCAATGCGGTGCTGCGCACGAAGCCGACGCGCGCCGGCTTTACGTCGAGCTCGGACTCTCCGATCGCGCCGAAGTCGTGCCGTTCATCGCGGATATGCCGGCGGCACTCGCCGCGGCCGATCTCGTGATCGGTCGTTCGGGGGCGAGCGCGGTCAGTGAGATTTGCGCGGTCGGGCGGCCGAGCTTGCTCGTTCCGTATCCCTTCGCGTCCGGCGATCACCAGCGCGTGAACGCCGAATCGCTCGTGCGCGCGGGCGCCGCGATCTGCTTGCCGTCGAGCGAAGCGACCGCGGAGCGCATCGCAACTGAGGTCGCGCAGCTCGCCGCGAACCTGGAAAAACTCGACGAAATGGCCGAAAACGCAGCGAACCTCGGTCGCCCCGAAGCCGCTCGCGCGATCGCCTTGGATCTTTTGGGGTTAGCGGGCTTGGCGCGCGAAGCGCGGCGCGTAGCCCAGAGCGCGACTGACTCGAATGGCGGCGAACGCCCGCTCACGATCCAGGAGGCCGTCTGATGTTCCGCGGTCGCGTTCGACACGTGCACTTCATCGGCGTCGGCGGCATCGGCATGAGTGGGCTCGCTGAAATCCTACGCACGCTCGAGTTCGATGTCTCGGGGTCCGATCTGCGCGCCGGAGAGAACACCAAAAATCTCGAACGCCTCGGCGTGCGCATCGACGTCGGGCACCGCGCGGAAAACGTGCACGGCGCGGATGTCGTCGTCTACTCGAGCGCGATCGATCCGGTGAACCCCGAAGTGCGCGAAGCGCGCTTGCACGGCATTCCGGTGATTCCGCGCGCGGAAATGCTGGCCGAATTGATGCGCGTGAAGTACGGCATCGCCATCGCCGGCTCGCACGGCAAGACCACGACCACCTCGCTCGTGGCCACCGTGCTGCGCGCGGCCGGCTTCGATCCCACGGTCGTGGTCGGCGGGCGCATGGCCGCGCTCGGCTCGAACGCGCGGCTCGGCGAAGGCGACATGCTCGTCGCCGAGGCGGACGAAAGCGACGGCTCCTTCTTGCGCCTCACGCCGACGATCGCCGTCGTCACCAACATCGATCCCGAGCACCTCGACTTCTACAAGACGCACGAAGTGCTCAAAGACGCCTTCGTGCAGTTCATCGAGAAAGTGCCGTTTTACGGCCTGGCCGTGCTCTGCCTCGACCATCCGCACGTGCAGGATTTGCTCCCGCGCGTGCAACGGCGCCACGTTACCTACGGCCTTTCGCCGCAAGCCGACTACCACGCGCGCTCCCTGACTTTCCGGGGACTCTCCACGAGTTTCGTCGCGTTTCACCGCGACAAATCGCTCGGCGAGTTCAGCGTGCGCATGCCGGGCCAGCACAACGTGCTGAACACGCTGGCCGTGATCGCGATCGCGGACGAGCTCGAAGTGCCGCTCGATGTCGTCAAAGACGCACTGTCGACGTTTCACGGCGTGGCGCGCCGCTTCACCATCGTCGATGAGGTCGACAACATCGCTCTGGTCGACGACTACGGCCATCACCCGGCCGAGGTCGAAGCCACGCTCAACGCCGCGCGCCGCGCCTACGAGGGCCGCATTTTGGTCGCGTTTCAACCACACCGGTACACCCGCACCGAGAACCTGTTCGACGATTTCACGCGCGCGTTCAACAACGCCGATCACCTCTTCGTCACGGACATCTACGCCGCGGGCGAGAAGCCGATCCCGGGCATCAACTCGCAGCGCTTGGCCGAGGCCATCGCCATTCATGGCCACCACAACGTCAAATACGCCCCTGATCGCGGGCAAATGTCCGCGGAACTTTGCCAAATCGCGCGGCCGGGCGATGTGATCATCGCGCTCGGCGCCGGCGACATCAATCGCGTCTTGGGTACCGTCGGCAGCGGGCTTCGTGCCCGCCAAGCAGGGAACACACCATGACGATTCATCACGAACCTCGCGGAAGCGGCGCGCGTGGCTTTCACGGCTCCGGCATCGTCGCGCCTCCGGAAGGCTTTGCGTCGAGTGAAAGCCCGGCGCCCGCGCCGGTTCGTTCGCGTCGTGCTGGTTCGAACCCGGAGCCGACGCCACCGCGTACGGTTCTGTCCTTACTGTGGTCGGCGCTCAAGCTCGCTTCGGGTTTGGTGGTGGTGATCGGCGCGTCCCTTGCCGTCGCCTGGAGCGCGCATCACTACGCGCTCACGAGTCCGCGCTTTGCGATCCGCGCCGTCGACTTGGTCGGGGCGCGCCGGCTCACGCTCGACCACATAAAAAGCCAAGCAAAGCTCGAAATCGGTGCCAATATTTTCGCGCTCGACAGCGACGCGGCCGAGCGGAAATTGCTGGAAAATCCCTGGATCTCCGAGGTCAAAGTCACGCGCCGCTTGCCGAGCACGCTGCGCGTCGAAATCGCGGAACGCGAAGCCTCGGCCACTGTCTCGCTCGCCGATCACCTCTATTTGGTCACGCGGGAAGGCGTGCCGTTCAAAGAAATCGAAAGCGGCGACCCGTACGATTTGCCGCTCATCACCGGCGCTTCGCCGGAAAACCTAGCTCGCGATCGCGCCCGCGAAATCGAGCGCATTCAGACCGCGCTCGAGGTCCTGCACCAATTCGAACGGGTCCCGCTCTCGAAAATCTACCCCGCCCAAGAAGTCCATCTGGCCGACGCTGGCGACGTGACGCTGACCGCGGGCCGGGAAGGCGTGACGCTCGAGCTCGGTACGGGGCCCTGGCGCAAGAAGCTCTTGATGGCCGAAGAAGTCGTGGGCGAGCTCAGAAAGAAGGGCAGAACACCCGGAATCGTGTTTCTCGATAACGAAGCGCATCCCGAGCGCGTCGTGGTGAGGATGCGATGAGAGCCCAAGCGCGTGCGACGATGTGCCACAAATCGCGGGCTAAACGCCCGATTTCGTGCGCCAAAATTTGGCCCGTCACAATCTGGCATGGCAGCGTCGGCCGAGTCTCGAACCGCCGCTTTTTTCGAACCGGAGCTGCTGCCGAATCATGAAAACGTCCCTCACTTCCAGCGAAATCGTCGTCGGGCTCGATCTCGGCACCACGAAGGTTTCTGCCGTGGTGGGTGAAGTCGATGCCGACGGCATCACCATCCTCGGCGTGGGCAACGTGCCGTGTCGCGGGCTGCGCAAGGGCGTGGTCAGCAACATCGAGTGGACCGTGCGCTCGATCCGCGAAGCCATCGAAGCCGCGCAGACCATGGCCGGAGTCGAGATCAAGACGGTTTACGCGGGCGTCGCGGGCAGCCACATCAAGAGTCATGTCTCGGACGGCGTGTGCGCGATCAGCGGCCGCGAAGTGACGCGCATGGATCTCGACCGCGTGCTCGAAGGCGCCCGCGCCATCCCGGTCGACGCCGATCGCATGATCCTCCACGCTTTGCCGCGCGAGTACGCGGTCGATAACCAAGACGGCATTCGCGATCCGATCGGCATGAGCGGCGTGCGCTTGCAGGTGCGCGTGAACTTGGTGACCGCCGCGACGTCGTGCGTGCAGAACGTGATTCGCTGCGTCGAGCGTTGCGGCCTGAACGTCGCGGACGTCGTGCTCGAGCCGCTCGCGAGCTCGGACGCGGTGCTCAGCGAAGACGAAAAAGAGATCGGCGTGGCCGTGATCGACATCGGCGGCGGCACCACGGATCTACTCCTCTATGCTGACGGCGGCATCGCGCATACCAGCGTGATTCCCGCGGGGGGCAACAACATCACGAGTGACGTCGCGGCCGGCCTGCGCACGCCAATGGCCGAAGCCGAGCGGCTCAAGCGCAACTACGGCTGCGCGCTCGGCCGCATGATCTCCGACGAAGAATAGATCGAAGTGCCGGGCGTCGGTGGGCATTCGCCGCGCCGCGTCGCCCGCCGCCTGCTCAGCGACATCATCGAGCCG
>DASYCL010000119.1:0-3128 GCA_036500245.1 Polyangiaceae bacterium
CGCCGTCACGCGCGCCTCGTTCCGACGAGCACCGGCTGCACGAAGCCCTCGACCCGCCATTCGCTGCGCATGAGCCCATCGAGCCACGCGCCTTGCCGATTCATGCTCGCCTGCCAATCGGCGAAGACGAGGTAGTAGTCTTGCGCGAGTGCGTCGTAAAAGGTCGCGTTCATGCGTGGCTCATCCCCAAGCTTGAGTCGCGAGCGCAAAGCGCTCGGGCACTTGCCACGGCAGCGGCCCGCCGCGCGCCATCTCCGCGCGGACGCCTTTTTCCGCGAGCCCGAGCTCACTGAGCCAGGCGCGAAATGTCGACTGCGACGCGGGCACGTCGAGGCGAATCGGGCCGGAAATCGCGGTGCAGACGGCACGCACGAGCTCGCGCGCGGTGGCTTCGTCTTCGGCCCAAATCGGCCCTAGCACCGTGTGGCCCGCTTTCGGCGTCGCGAGCGCGAATCCCGCGAGCTCGCCACTCGGACCCGAGCACGCGACTGCCGCGTTCATCTCGCGGAAGCGCGCGCTGAGCATCTGGGCGCGCGAGCAGGACACAAAGCGTCGTTCGAACGCGATGGCGGGCTCGATTCCGGTCAATGCTGCGGTGCCGCGCGACGCGCGATCGAGCGCTGGCGTGCCGTGAAAAACTGTAATCTCGCCGCTGACCTCGAAGCCCCGACTCGCGTACAGCGCCTGACCCAACGGTGTCGCCACGAGTCCGAGGATGGTGAGGCCCGAGCTCTGCGCGATCGCAATCAGCTCGTCCAAGATCTTGCAGCCGAGCCGGCGACGTTGCGCCTCGGGAGCGACGACCATCTTCGCGATCGTGCCCGCGTTTGGCTCGAAACGGCCGAGAGCGCCCTGCGCGATCAGCGCGCCTCCCTCACGCACGCCGAGCGCGAACGCGGTGGCGTACAACACCCGCCAGTCCGCGTCATCATCGGGCCAGCCGACACTCCGTGAGAGCGCGACATTCTCCGCGAGTTCCGCGACAGACAAACCCTGCGGTAGACCGCCCCGAAACCCGACGGACATGGCGACACGGACTTTACTCTCTAGGGGCCTGAGACACCAACGAAGGTACCTCGAGCGCCCGGGTCGGCTAGTCCGTGTTCATTCGCGCTTGCCGTGCTCTCGCGCGGCGAATGCCTGCTCCCAATGTCGACCATCGAAAAGCCGTGGATCGAGCGATGCGAAGTCGACGCCGTCTAAGCAACGCACGTTCACGTCCACTTTGTGCGGGTCGGAGCGCGGCGTGTAGAACGGATGGATGCCGCAACGCCGGCAAAACTTGTGCTCCGCGACGCCGGTGTTGAAACGATACGCAGTGAGCTCTTCTGCGCCGGAAATCAGCTCGAATTGAGCTAGTTCCACGATCAAATGCAAGATGCCCTTCTTGGTGCAGATCGAGCAATTGCAGAGCGTGACCGTCGCGAGATCACCGGTCACGCGAAAACGGACACGCTCGCAGTGGCAAGCGCCGGTGTACGTTTGCAACGTATCAATCCCCATCTCCCGAAATACTCCAATCCTCACCTGCCGATTCGCCCTTCGGGCTCGGCAGGGGCTCTCCGTTCGGGCCGTCGCGGCGCACGATCATGGTGGTGCGCGTCGCGCTGTCGTCGCTTTCGCGCGCGACGACGGTGATGACGTTGATGCCGGGTTGAAGCTCGGTGTCGATCGAGAATTTGAGCTTGGTCGGATCCTGCGCTTTGCGGTTCGATTGGTAGAAGACTTTGCGCGGGCCGACGAAGATGAAGCCGTCGAGCACGCGGTCGCCGTCGGTCGCCAGGCCTTCGATGTGCACTTTGTTTTCGCGCGTCGCAAGCTTCGCGGGATTGACCTCGAGCAGCGGCGGCGAATGCGATAGGCGCGGTTTGTAGGCGATTTTGCCGGCGCCGGTCGCATTGTCGTGGAGCGACTTCGTCTCCACGAAACCGAAGCGATCGTCGCCCAAATTGACCTTGGTGAAGGTCCCCGAGGTGCCGAGCTTGTCGAGCACGCTGCCCCGGTCGACTTCACCAACGATCGACGCCGTCGCGAGCGGCTGACCGCGCAGCGGCGCTGCCGCGGCAAATGACACTTTGCCTTGTGTTTTGTTCAGCGCGAGTGGGCTCTTCGCAATCGGCAACGTCACCTTCTCCGTCGAAACCACGCGCAGCTCGCGATCCGCGACGCTCAATTCGAAGTTGATGTTGCTGTCGTTCAGTTCATCGAGCACGTCGAAGGTGAAGGCGACATTGCGCACTTCACCCGGCTTCATGTTCGAGATGTCGAAGCGGCCGTTGTGAATCAATAGGCCGTCCCCCGTCAGGTTGCGGATGTTCGCCTGCGTCTCGTACGACTTCCCCTTGCCGACGTTCTTCACCGCGAGATACACGGTCGCGCCTTCGCCCTTCGAGAGCTGGCCGTCGCCGTTGCCCGGGCGATTGTCGACGACCTGGTAATTATAGGCGAAAATCGGCTGCGGCAGCGCGTTCAGCGTCGGGCGGAGCTCCGCGTCCGGCGGCGGCTCGGCGCCTTCCGCGAAGAAGCGCACTTTCACCACGTCCGCGCGCGCGTCGGCGTCGAGCGGGATTTTGCAGACGCGCTTCGCGTTGTCCGGCGTCGGCGCGCTCGAACCGGGCTTGTGTCCTTCGACGTCGCAGAAGCCGAGCGGCGCGGTCTCGGTCTTGGTTTCGCCCGGCATGATCTTGCCGAAGACGAATTCCTTCTCGTCGTAGTACGCGCCGTCGCTCTTGGTGCTGGCGCGCACTTGGTAGGCCGGGCTCGCGCTCTTGTTCTTGACCGAGATCTTCATCATCACCTGTTCGCCGGCGGCGAACGCTTCGTTCGGGTGATCGGTCGAGACTTTGACTTCGTAGTCGCTCGCCTTCGGCGGGGTCGGATAATCCTTCGGCGGCGCGGCCCAATCGATGCCGATCTTGCCGAGATCGGCGCTGACCGAGTCGAGTTCGGTTTGCTGCAACTTGTCGAGGAAATCCTTGGCGCTGTGCACTTGGTCCAAGCGCTTGCCCGGGCTCAACCGACCGGCCAAGTCGCGCGCGATTTTGATCGGGAAATCGAGCTCGAATTCGTCTTCGAGATCGCCGCCGCGATCGCGGATTTCGGCGCGTTCCTTCTCGGGCAAGTTGTAG
>DASYCL010000120.1:0-2493 GCA_036500245.1 Polyangiaceae bacterium
CGAGCCGCCGCGGGCCGTCGAGCGCGGTGTACTCGCTACCGTGCAGATCCCAAAAATCCCGCCACGCTTCGGCTGCGCGCGCGGCTTCGTCGGTGCTAGCTCCAGGGCCGAGCGTGGGGCTTCGATTCGTGACGTGCGCGAGCACCGAATCCAAGCGTTCGATGCGGTCGATGTCGCTCGGCGCTTTCACTTCACCGAGCGCTTCGATCAAGGATGGGAGTGCGAAGGTGTCGACATGGATCAGATCTTCGCGCCGCAGCGCCACTTCGCGCTCGGCCAGGCGCGCGGTCGAGTGGCGCACCGCGGGCGCCCGAAAATCGATCGCGCGATCTTGCCAAAAGCGCGTCCAGAACAAGACTGCCTGGTCGCCGCTCGCAAAGTCGTCACGGTTTCCGACTTCCATCCGTTCGGCGACTGGAGTCAGCGCCAGCGCGACGCGGACGCGGCTTTCCGGATCGAGCGAGTCCAACGCGGGCAGCACGTAGGGCAGCGCCGCGCCGCCGAGCCGCGCGAGTTCTCGATTTGCTCGCGCGGCGTCTGCGCCTCCGCGCGAGACGCTGCGCATTGCCACTTGCGCCAGCTCCGCGATGCCGACCGGGGCGCGGTTGAAGAACAGCGGCAGCGACGCGAACGGATCGTTCAGCACGTGCGTGCGCGATTCGTAGGTTGCGCAGGCCCACAGTGAAGCGAGTGAGATTGCGACCAATGTCAGCGCGATCCCGAGGAGGCTTCGGATCGCGGCCTGCAAATTCAACGGCCGGACCCTAACGAACCAGTAGGTACCCTAAAAGCGCGACGAACAGCATCGCTCCGAGCACCATGATTCCGACCACCGATGGCGGCAGCCCACTGGTCGGGATCGAAACCGGTTCATTGTCCAAAGTGAAGGTCGGTGGCGGGCCGGAGTGGCGCATCGCGGGCGGGCTCGAGGGCAACGCGGCCGTCAACGGATTGACCGCGCCGACCATCGTGTGCCCGACGCGCAAGCGCCGTGATTCGCGGTTGGCCTCATCGTTCGTAGTCGGCAGTGACGCGGCGAGCTCTTGCGCGTTTTGGGTGACGGCTGCGGCGCGCACGGTCGTGTCGGGCGCCTCCGGTAGCGCGTATTTCTGGTACGCGATCAGGCTGGCGGGGTCCGGAGGCTGTAGCGTGGGGCCGTCGAATTCGGCGACGATGACGGTGATGTTGTCGTGGCCGCCGGCGCGGTTCGCACGATCGGTGAGCTCCTTGCACGCTTCGAGCGAATCCTTCGTGCCGAGCAAGACCTCGCGGATCTCGTCGCTCCGCACCATGCCCGAAAGGCCGTCCGAGCAGACGAGCAAGCGATCGCCGCGACGCAAATCCACGAACGTGAGATCGACTTGCACGGTCTCGGCCGTGCCGAGCGCCTGCAAGATGATGTTGTTGTGCTCGAAAGTCTCGGCTTCTTCTTCGGTGAGCTGCCCGGCTTCGATCAACTGGTTGACCAGTGACTGATCGCGGCTCACTTGCGTGAACCGGTCGCCGCGGAGGACATAGGCGCGGCTGTCGCCGACCTGCGCGACGAACAAGCGCGAGTCCATCAACGCCGCGATCGTCGAGGTCGTGCCCATGCCGCGGCGGGTGCGGTCGGCGCGCGCTTCGTTGAAGATGCGCATGCCGGCTTCTTCGACCGCGTGCACCAAACGTCGCGCGAGGTCGTCGTGGTCCGTGGGCGGTTCGCCCTGAACCAGCTTCTCGTAAATGATGTCGACGGCGAGTTGGCTCGCGACTTCGCCCGCGGCGGCGCCGCCCATGCCATCGCACACGCCGAGCAAGGTGCCGCGCGCGCCCACGATTTGCTCGCGGTCGCCCTCCATCAAGCTGCGTGTGCGGCGTGTCAAATCTGCGACGAGGAAATTGTCCTCATTGTGTTCGCGAATTTGCCCCACGTCCGTGCGGCCAAATACGCGAACCTTGAGTTGCCCCTGTCCGTCAGAGCCTTGGTCAGTCATCGCCCGTCCGCCCGCCCGACGTCGAGCCGAAACAGATGTTGACCAATTCGCACGTGGTCGCCGGGGCTGAGCTCGCGCTCGGATCGAATCGCCAAGTAGGTTCCGTTCGAAGAACCCAAATCGCGCAAGCTGAACGTACCGTTCGACGGGTCGCGCGTGATCGCTGCGTGCCGCCGGCTCATGAAGGGATCATTGGTGAAAACGATGTCTCCCTGTTCGCGACCGACCACCGCCTCATCGCGTGTCGGATAGTAGACGTCCCGCGTCACCCCTTCCACCGTGCGTTGGCACAGGCGCAGGTGCCGCGACGCAGACGGAGAGCCGAAGATTTGCGTGCCCCTCTCCACTGCGGGGCTGAGCCCTTTTTCGGCGTCGCTCACTATCTCGAACCTTAACACTTCAAGCCCTATCAAGACCAAGTCCCCGTGCTGGAGTCGCTCCTGGCCGCGAAGCCTCACGTATACTCCGTTCACGGATTCCAGGTCCCGCACAAAAAACCGGCCGTTTCGCCGGGTTAGGC
>DASYCL010000121.1:0-8335 GCA_036500245.1 Polyangiaceae bacterium
GAACTCGGAACCGCCGCAGGCGTAGGCGGCGAAGGAGCTCAACGCGAGCAGCACAGAGGCGCGCAGCCAGTGACCGATACGGCTAGTTTTCACGCTAAGACTCCCTCGACGAGTGAAGCTCCAATTATAGCCATCGAGCCCACAGAAATCGATGTGCGATAGCAGGCCCACCCCGAAAAAAGCGCTCGAGCTAGCGCTTTGGCGCCCGCGAGTGCGCGTGTTTACCGGCACGCCGTCACGCTTTCACTTTTCGCGGCTGCACCTTCCGCGGCTCCGACCTGCGCGGCCTGGACGCGCGCGGTCTAGATTTGCGGACGCCCACTTTCGCGATGCGGATTTGCGCGGCGTGGATTTACGTCAAGCGCTGCTCGAAGGCGCAAGCCTCGGATCAGCAAAAATTTCCGGCAGCTATTTCCCCAACCAGTTTTCGGCCGAAGAGATCCGGCTCTCGGTCGAATACGGCACACGGCTGCGCGCTGCAAAGTAAGCCGCAGCTCAGCGCGCTTTTCGTGGCGGAGCCGGCGGATAAAGCGCACAATGCGCGCCGCCGATGTCGTCCGCCGACCCTTCGCTCCGCCTCGAATACGCGCGCGAGCCGGACATCTCCGCGGAGCTCGACCGCGAATTGATCGAGCTCATTAGTACTTCCTTCGATCAGCCACACAACGCGTTCTTCAAGACGCGCCGCTACGCGCAGGAGCAACCACTGCACCGTTATATGCTGCGAGCCGCGAACGATCGCCTCGCGGCGCACCTCGCGGTGCACGAAAAAATCATCAGCGTCGCCGGCAAGGACATGGCCATCGGCGGCATCGCCGAAGTTTGCGTGCGCGCTTCCGAGCGCGGGCGCGGCCACGTGCGGCATTTGCTCGAGCAAGCGCATCGCGGCCTACTCGAACGTGGCATTGAATTTTCATTCTTGTTCGGGGATTTCGGGATTTACGGCTCGAGCGGCTATCTGCACGTCAAGGCGCCGATTCGCCGTCTGAATCACCTGACCAAGCATTTCGAGATTTCGCCGAGCCAATTCGCGCTGGTCAAATCACTTGCTGCGCGCGCTTGGCCGGAAGGCTCGGTCGATTTGCGCGGGCCTTTGTTTTGAGCGAGCTCTCGTTGGACTCGGTACGACAAGCCACGGCGGCGCTGGCCCAAAAATCGAGCGGTGTGCTCACCGTCGGCGAGCAGCGCGCGTGTGAAGCCGAACTTTCGGAGCTGCGCCTCGCCTGGAAACGCAACCCGCACGCGTTCTCGCCCGACCTCTTGGAGATGCTGAAAAAAATCGCGTCTTCATTGGCCGAACGCGCCGAGCTGCACAAAGAGAGCGATCCAGCCGCTGTGCTCAAAGAAGCCTTCGGCTACGACGCTTTCCGTCCCGGCCAACGCGAAATCATCGACACCGTGCTCGCCGGTCGCGATTGCATCGGCGTGATGCCGACCGGCGCCGGAAAATCGCTCACTTACCAAATCCCGGCGCGGATCCTGGGCGGCCTCACCTTGGTGATCTCGCCATTGATCGCGTTGATGAAAGATCAAGTCGACGCCATGACCGAAGTCGGCGTGCGCGCGACGTACCTGAACTCCACGCTCACGCCCGACGAACGGCGCGCGCGCGTCTCCGAGCTACGCGCCGGCCGCTACGAGCTCTTGTATTGCGCGCCCGAAGGTCTGGAAGCTTCCGTCGGCCGCGCGCTGAACGAACTGAAACTCAACCTCATCGCCGTCGACGAAGCGCATTGCATCAGCCATTGGGGTCACGATTTTCGCCCCGCGTATCGCACTCTCTCCGGCCTCAAACAACGCTTCCCCGAAGTGCCAGTGCTCGCGTTGACCGCGACTGCCACGCCCGAAGTCACGAAAGACATCGTGCAGCAACTCGGCATGCGTTCGCCCGCGCGATACCGGGGCTCGTTCTTCCGTAAAAATCTGCGCCTCCACGCGCACGCCAAGGGCGACACACTCGGCCGCACTGGGCGCGAAGCCGTCTTGCAAATTGCGAAGAGCCGCAGCGGGCAGAGCGGCATCGTTTATTGCTTGTCGCGCAAGACGGTCGAGGGCGTGGCCGAGTTCCTGAAAAAACACGGCATTCGCGCCGGCCACTATCACGCGGGAATGGACGGCGAGATGCGCGCTCGCGTCCAAGACGCATTCCAAAATGACGAGATCGACGTCGTGGTCGCGACGATCGCGTTCGGCATGGGCATCGACAAATCGAACGTGCGCTTCGTCGTGCATCACGACATGCCGCGCTCGATCGAGGGCTACTACCAAGAGCTCGGCCGCGCCGGTCGCGACGGACTCGACAGCGATTGCGTGCTTCTCTACTCCTGGTCCGAAGTCAAAGCCTATGATCGATTCGCGGACGCGAGTGACGACGAAGCACAGGCCGATCGCACGCGCGCGCAAAGCCGCGAAGTCTTTCGCATGGCCGAAACGCGCGCTTGCCGGCACGCGCAATTTGCCGCGCATTTCGGCGAGGATCTCGCGCCCTGCGGCTCGTCCTGCGACGTGTGCCAGGACTTCGAGCTGTTCAGCAAGAAGCCCGCGCGGCTCAGCGCCGAGGAACGCGCCGCCGTGCGCGCTGAACGCAAACGCGAAAAGCCGGAGAAGCTCGAAGCGCCGCTCGATCCCGATCTATCGCTGTTCGATCGCTTGCGCGCGCTGCGCAAGGAAATCGCGAAAGAGCGCGGAGTGCCGCCATACGTCGTGTTCTCGGACGCTACACTGCTCCAAATGGCGAGCGTCAGGCCGCGCTCGAACGCGCAAATGCTGGCTATCTCCGGCGTTGGACCGACCAAGCTCGAGCACTATGGGGAGCGCTTCTTGAAGCTGCTCGCGGAGTAATCGCGCGGCCGGCTAGACGCGCGCAGGCGCACACGAAACACTGCGCCGATACCGCCCGAACCGAGCGAGACCGCGCCGCGCGTACGGGGATTCACGCGCTCCGCGGCGAAAGAATTCGCTCAGTGAAAAGAGCCGCTCATGTCGTCCGACTCGATGCGCACGATTTGCGGCTTCACGTAGCGCGAATCCTTGACCAAGCGAGCGAGCTCCGCAGCGTACGCTTCCGCGTCGAGCGGCAACTCGATCGTGTTGCTCGTCAATCCGGAATAGATCATCGCGTTCGACAGCTCGACGCTGTGGAGCCCTTCGGGAGCGGGCGCGATCAGCGGCTCGCCGTCGAGGATCGCGTTCACGAAGTTCTGCGTGATGACGTTGTGAAACGGGCCGCCCGGCGCGATCGTCAGGAACTCCGTCGTCGCTTTCGGCATGGTGTAGCGCTCGGGGCTCGTCTTCAAAAACTCCATCATCGAAACTTCGTTCTTCGTGAAGCGAAGCCCCTCGGCGTCGAGCACGATCTTGCCCATGTCGCCCACGACTTCGAGCCGATTCGTGCCCGGCGCTTCGCCCGTGGTAGTGACGAACACGCCGGTCGTGCCGCCGTCGTAGTCGAGGTAAGCCGTGACTTGATCTTCGACTTCGATCTCGTGGAAGCGGCCGAAGCCGCAGAAAGCGTGCACGCGCTTCGGCATCCCGAAAAGCCATTGCCACAAATCCAAGTTGTGCGGGCATTGATTGAGCAGCACGCCGCCGCCCTCGCCACGCCAGGTCGCGCGCCAGCCACCGCTTCGATAGTACGTCTCGGTGCGAAACCAATCGGTGATGATCCAGTTCATGCGCCGGAGCGCGCCGAGCTCGCCGCTCCGGATCAGCTCGCGCAGCTTGATGAAGCGCGGATCGGCGCGTTGATTGAACATCTCCGCGAACACCTGCTCGCGCTTCGGCCGCGCTTCGTAAGCGGCAATCATCTTCAGGCAATCGGCCTTGTGCACGCCGAGCGGCTTCTCGCAAAGCACGTGCAAACCGGCGCCGAGCGCGTCGATCGCGATCGGCGTGTGGTCGAAGTGCGGAGTCGCGATCAAGACGGCATCCACCGCGCCGGAAGCGAAGAGCTCACGGCTCGACGCAAACTGCCCGAGCTCGGGAAAACGCGCGAGCGCTTCTGGATCTTCGTCGCAAACCGCGACGAGTTTTGCGCGCTCCACCTTGCCCGCGAGCAGGTCCTTCGCGTGCACTGCGCCCATGCTGCCGACACCGATCACGCCTAGGCGCAGCTCTCGTTTTTCGCTCATCGTTCGATCCCTACTGCCTTCTTTGTAACTTTAAACAAGGCTAGAGCTATTACTACCGCCGAAGCCGCTTGCAAACGGACGCTCGAGGCTCGATGACGCTGACCATGCCCACGGAGCGCGTCGATTATTTGGTGATTGGCGGCGGCAGCGGCGGCTTGGCCTCGGCGCGGCGCGCGGCGAGCTACGGCGCGAAGGTCGCACTGGTCGAAGCGAGCGCACTCGGCGGAACCTGCGTGAACGTGGGCTGCGTGCCGAAGAAGATCATGTGGAACGCCGCGGAGATCGCCGAAGAGCTCGAAGCCGCCAAAAGCTACGGCTTCGAGCTCGAAGTGCGCGGGCACGATTTCGCGGCGCTCCGCGCACGGCGCGAGGCCTACATCGCGCGGCTACGCGAAATCTACCTGGCGAATCTAGAGAAAGACGGCGTCGAGCTCGTGAGCGGTCGCGCCTACTTTCGCGCGCCGGGTGAAGTCGCGGTCGGCGAGCGCGTCTTTTCAGCGAAACACATCTTGATCGCGACGGGCGGCAAACCGTGCAAACCGGACATCCTCGGCGCGAAGCTCGGCCTCGACTCGAATGATTTCTTCGCGCTCGAGGCCGCGCCGAAACGCGTGCTCATCGCGGGCGGCGGCTACATCGCGGTCGAGCTCGCCGGCATCCTGAACAAACTCGGCTCAGAAGTGACGCTCGCGATACGCCACGATCGTCCGCTGCGCGGCTTCGATCACATGCTCGGGGACGGACTACGAGACGCGCTCGAGCGAAGCGGTGTGAGCGTGCTCACGAATGCGACCGTGATTGGCGTCGAGCGAGGCCCGGGCGAAACGCGCCTCGCATCGCTCGCGGACGGCCGCACCTTGCTCCCGGTCGACGCGCTGTTTTGGGCGATCGGGCGGCAAGCAAACACCGAGGCGCTCGCGCTCGAAAAAGTCTCGGTCGAGCTCGATCTGGAGGGCCACGTCGTAGTCGATGAATTCCAAAACACGAGCGCGCCAGGCATCTATGCGCTCGGAGACGTCGCGGGCCGCGCCACGCTCACGCCAGTCGCGATCGCCGCCGGACGTAAACTCGCCGAGCGCTTGTTCGGCGGCAAGCCCGAAGCCAAGCTCGACTACGAGGACATCCCGAGCGTCGTGTTCAGTCATCCTCCACTCGGTTCGGTCGGGCTCAGCGAGCAAGACGCGCGCAAAATCCACGGCGAAGACGTCAAAGTTTACACCACGCGCTTCACGAACTTGTTCCACGGTATCACCGAGCGAAAACCGATCACGCAAATGAAGCTCGTCACCGTCGGCACTGCCGAGCGCGTGATCGGCGTGCACGTGATCGGGCGCGGCGCGGACGAGATGATTCAGGGCTTCGCCGTCGCCTTGAAAATGCGCGCGACCAAAGCCGACTTCGATCGCACCGTCGCGATTCATCCGACGGCGGCCGAAGAGCTCGTCACGATGCGCTGAGCCGATGCGCAAGTACGACGTCGGCATCGTGGGCTGCGGTTTTGCGGGTGCCGCGAGCGCGGCGTTCCTCGCGCGCGACGGCCATCGCGTCACGGTTTACGAGGAATTTCACGAGCCCTCGGCGATTGGCGCCGGCATCGTCTTGCAACCGACCGGCATGTCCGTGCTGGGCGAGCTCGGAGTGCTCGATCGCGTGCTCGCCCGTGGCACGCGACTCGACGCGCTGCACTGTACGACCCCCCAAAAGAAGACCGTAGTTCACCTCAAATACGCCGACATCTCGCCCGGTTTATTTGGTTTGGGCATGCATCGCGGCGCGCTGTTTCAAATTTTGCACGAAGCCGCGCTCGCCGCGGGCGCTGACTTGCGACATGGCACGCCGATCGCGAACGTTTCGGAGACGCGAACGCGTGCTCGGATTCTGAGCCAAGGCAACCGAATCGCCAGCGAGCACGATTTGGTCGTGATCGCCAACGGCGCGCGTTCCGACTTGCGACAGAGTAGCGGACTCTTGCGCCGCGAAACGCCGTATCCGTGGGGCGCGCTTTGGTTCGTCGCGCAGGACCCCGAGCGTTACTACGTCTCGCGGTTGCGCCAAATCGCCGACGGCACGCAGCACTTTCTCGGGCTCTTGCCGACCGGCCTTGGGCCGACCGGCGCTGGCCTCGATCAGCATCAAGTCAGCCTATTTTGGAGTATTCGCATGGATCGCGTGACTGCGTTTCGCGCGCAGGGGCTCACACCGTGGAAAGCGCAAATCCTGCGCTACGAACCCGAAGCCGAGTTCGTGCTCGATCAAATCACGCACATGGATCAAGTGCTCGCCGCTGGCTATCACGACGTCGTGATGTGGCCGTGGCACACGGCGCGCCGCGTGTTCATCGGGGATGCCGCGCACGCGATGAGCCCGCAGCTCGGTCAAGGCACGAACCTCGCGCTCTGCGACGCGAGCACGCTCGCCCGTGCGCTGTCGGAACACGCTTCGCTCGCTGCCGCGCTCGATGCGTATTCGCGGCGTCGGCAAGCGCACGTCGAGTTCTACCAATTCGCATCGCGCTGGCTCACGCCGCTGTTTCAATCGGACTACCGCGTGCTCGGCCCGCTGCGCAATTGGGCGATGGGATTCGGCTCTCGGCTCTCGTTTCTGCGCGATGAGATGGTGCGCACGATGAGCGGCATCAAGCACGGCATCGTCGGCGCGGCGTTACCGATCCAGCCGATTTTGGCTCAATTGTCCGCGCCACCCTGATCTTCAAATCGCGCGCGCGACCAAGATCAGAAACTCCGAACGCGCCGAATAGCGCGCCAAACTAAAGTCACCGAAGCGCTTTTCGATCGCAAACCCAGCGCGCCTTAGCAATTGCTCGAGCTCATCCACGAGATAGTACCGCTGCCGGATCTCGATTCGATGTGAAGCGCCGCCGTCGCGCGGCACGTACTCGTACGTCACGTCGAGCCGCTGTGTCGCCCGGCGCACGCGGGTGCTTTCGAACACGTCCCAAACGCGCCGTGCATGTCGCAAGCTGACGATCGCTTCTCTGCCAGCACCCATGCTCGACTGCTCGCTCGGCCGATGAAACGTCGCGGCGTTCCAAACATCGAACGCGATCAGCCCACCAGGTTCGAGCGCCGCACGCGCAGCACGAAAGCACGCGAGCGCATCGCGCTTCGTCAGCAAACAATAGAGCCCGTTGTAAGGAATGAATACGCACTGAGAGCGCTCGACAAACGCGAAACCACGCATATCTCCGGCGATCAACTGTACTTTTCGATTTTTTGTTTTGGGGTTCAGCCCTGTGCGACGCGCCAAGCGAAGTAACTCCGGATCCAAATCCAGCCCGACCACGCGCTTCGCGGCGCGGGCCAAACTCGGAATCAGCCGTCCGTAACCGCTACCGAGCTCGAGCACGCACTCGGCGCCGCGCGCAAGCTCGCTATAGAACGCGACGTCGCCCACATTGCCACGGTGCGTGAGCGCGTACAATTCGGCACCGAGGCGCGCCGCTTTCGTCTTCGCGCGCGGCATGACTCAGGCGCGCGCTTCTTCTTGTTTCAACTCGAGCTCTTCCCAGCGCAGGCTCAAGCGTTCGACTTCGGCCTTGGCGGCGGCGAGCTCGGCCGTGATACGCGGGACGTCCTTGCCGCCGCCCGCGTACGTCGCGGGATCGGCGAGTGTCTCCGTGAGCGTGCGCACTTGGCTTTCGGCGGCCTCGATCGCATCCGGCAAGCCGCCGAGCTCGCGCTGTTCGGCGTTGCTCAAGCCCTTTTTTTTGGCTTCCGCGCTTGCCGGACGCCCCTTCGCCGAGGTCGCGGGCGCGGGCGGCTCGCTCGCCACGCGCGCGCTTTGTGCCTCGGCGCGCAGACGCCGGAAGGTGTCGTAGTTGCCCGGATAGCGCGTCGCGCGGGCGCTGTCTTCGAGCGCCAGAATGCTGGTCGCGACGCGATCCAAAAACCAGCGATCGTGGGTGACGACGAGCGCGGTGACGCCGAACTCGACCAGCATGCTCTCGAGCGCGCCGAGCGTCGCGACGTCGAGATCATTCGTCGGTTCATCCAAGATCACGAGGTTCGCGCTCTGACGCAGCAAACGCGCGAGCGCGACACGCGCGCGCTCGCCACCCGAGAGCGAACCCACCGCTTGACGTTGCTTGTGCGAATCGAACAGAAAGCGCTCGAGGTACGAACGCGGCTCGATCACTTCACCGCCGAGCTCGATTCGCGATTGATCTCCCACCACGTTGTCGAAGA
>DASYCL010000122.1:0-3043 GCA_036500245.1 Polyangiaceae bacterium
TTCGACTCGTGACCGCGACGTCGGAAGTTTGGAAACACATCCCGAGCGTGAAGGCGAGGTAGGCGAAATCCACGGCGTTCGGGTCGAGCTTTCCGGGAAACTCCAAGCCGCCTTCGCCCTCTTCGTCGTCCCGGTAGTAAAGATGCGCGTAGCGCAGAGTGTAAGCCGTGTGGGTGAGAGCCCAGGCGCTCGCCACGGCGGTCAGGCACAGCCCGAGCAAGATCGAAAAGGCGGCTTCACTCGGCGCAATGGTGTGTGCTTTGCGCATCACGAAACCGGCAGCAAATAGGCTGACTGCACTGGCGAGCAGCACGATCGCCCAAACCAAGGTGCGGCCCGGATCTTCCTTGGCGGCGTGTTTCCGCGTCTGCGTCGCGTCATCGCGAAAAATGCGCCACCAAGCGAGCGCGAGTAAAGTGAGGCCGGCCGCGTCCCAGCCCGACACGACGTGCACCGCCCAACCCAAATTCGGGATCCCCACGCGCGCCACGCTTCCCACCAGAATGCCGATCGTGACGCTGATCAGCAAACGGCGGCCGGAAGTACGCGGCGCCATCGCAGCGGGGATCTGTGAGTTTGGTTCGGGCTCGATCGGTGCTTGCGCGAGGTCGCTCATGGAGCGCGCACGAGTCTAGCGCGAGCCTTTGGCGCCGCTCTAGCTGCGCGGAGAGATTCCGGCAAAGCCCGCAGGAATCAGGCCATTCTCGCGCTTCAACTCGCGGCCTCTTCGCGGATCAACGAGCTTGCGTCCAGCGCAACCGCGGCGCCGTGCACGACGGCTGCGATGCGCACCGCGTCGTGAATTTGATCTTCGCTCACGCCGTGATCGAGCAGTGTTGCTTCGTGTGACCGCACGCACACCTCGCACGCGTTCACCGCGCTCACGGCCAGCGAGTACAATTCGAAGCTCGCGGCGCTGCTCGCCGGTTTCGCTAGCCGCTGCATGCGCAGCCGCGCCGGCTTTTGTTCGTAGCTCGCCTTTCCGACCAAATGCCGGAAGCGATAAAATACGTTGGTCATGCCCATCATGGCCGCCGCGGCGACCGCGTCTGCTACGGTTTTTTCGCCGACTTCTTCGGGCCGCGACGCGATCAGCGCTTCGGCCAGGCGACGCGAACGCGCGGCGAGCGCAACGGCGATCGCGACGCCCCAACGATCGGATGGCAAGAGCGTGCCCGAATCGAGCACTTGGCTCAGATTCAAACGCAGATCTTTGGCGACCTCGGGAATTTCTGCGCGGATGGCTTCGAGTGCGCTCATTGGTTTCTCCTCGACGAAACACGAAATCGATGAAATTGGGGCGGCCGGCGACGGAGCGCGCGCGGCGCTCCATCGCGGCCGCAGCGAGCTCACAGCGTTTTGTCGCCCTTCTTCCAATTGCAGGGGCAAAGCTCGTCGGTTTGCAGCGCGTCGAGCACGCGCAGGACTTCGTCCACGTTTCGGCCGACGCTGAGATCGTTCACGCTGACGAAGCGAATGATGCCTTCCGGATCGACGATGAACGTCGCGCGCAAATCGATGCCGTCTTTGTGCAGGATGCCGAGCGAGGTCGACAGTTCGCGCTTCGTGTCCGCCAACATCGGGAAGGGCAGGTTCTTCAGATCGGCGTGGCTGTTGCGCCAAGCCAAGTGCACGTAGTGCGTGTCGGTGCTGGCGCCGAGCACCTGCGCGTCGCGCTCGCGGAATTCGGCGTTCTTCTTGCCGAACTCGGCGATCTCGGTCGGGCACACGAAGGTGAAATCCATGGGCCAGAAAAACAGCACCAGCCATTTGCCGGGATGGCTGTCGTTGGTGAGCGTCTTGAACTCCGAGTGCGGCTCGATGCTCACGACGCTGTTCAGGCTGAATTGAGGAAAACGATCACCGACGGTCAACATGGGGGAATACTCCTTAAACTGCGTATAACTGTAGATTATGTCTAATCTGAGAACGTGACGAAACGCGCCGCCAATTCCGACCGCGGCGCTCTAGCTGCGCTTCTGCGCGCGTGTTTTCTTGCCGCGCATCACGACTTGGTACTCGCGCACGTCGAAGCCATTTAGTTGATGCACGCGCCGCACGTCGAGTGCATTCCACGGCACATCCACGATTTCGCCCGTGTCCTCGTCCAAGAAGTGGTGATGCGGCTCGAGCTTCGGGTCGAACACGACTTTGCCTTCGGCCAACACCAGCTCCCGGAGCAGACCCTTTTCGGTGAACAAGTTCAGCGTGTTGTAGACGGTGGCGCGCGAAAGCATCGGGAAGCTGCGCTTTACTGCGGCCCAAACTTGGTCGGCAGACGGATGGTCGCTCGTGTACAGCACGTAATCCGCGACTGCGACGCGCTGGGCGGAGGGCTGGATGCCGTGCTCCTCCAATGCATGCAGGGTTTCGCGTTTCACGAGTTTAGATTTAGTCTAAATGTGGAGCTCGTCAAGGTCGGCTCCGAGAATTTTTGGGTTTGATGGCCACGCGAAGTGGGCGCGGGCCGTCACAGCCTTCGGCGTCGCGGTTCGGCTGCTTCGAGCTTCACGGTGAAGCACCCGCGAAATGCGGCCGTGTGCCGCTCCGCACCGGTGCACGCGAGCTGCCGCGGGGCAGCCCAATCCAGCATCAACGCACGAGCACGGAGCTTTTGAACATGCCCATGCCGCACTGAAAGCCGAGCGTGCGTGCGTGGTCCGTGGGAACCTCGACGTCCACGGCTTGTTTCAGTGGCAAATCTTTGCTGATGTGAGCTTCGGGAAACACGACTTTGTCGGCGCAGGTGTTGTCGGTGGTGCGCGTGAAGCGCAGCGTCAATTTCGAACCTTGTTTCGTCTCGACCGCGGCCGGCGTGAAGCCGCGTTCGTCCGCGGTGACTGGGATGACTTGGTCGCCGACGGCGATTACCGGCTTTGTCCCCGCGTCATCCTTATGACAAGCGGAAGAACCGACGTAGAACAAGAGCAGGCCGAGGAACGCGGATCCGTGTCTCAACATGGCATCACCCGGGCCTAGCTTTGCCCAGGATTCTTCGCTTGGCCACGACAAATATTGCTAGTGATTTCCGGCGCCACGGTGT
>DASYCL010000123.1:0-2014 GCA_036500245.1 Polyangiaceae bacterium
CAGCGCGTAGCCGTCTTCGTGCGGCATGCCGATGTCGCTGACGAGAATTCCCGGCAAATGCTCACTGATCCGCGCCAATGCCTCGTGCGCCGAAGCCGCTTGGTGCACAGTCGCTCCGGCGCCGCGAAACGCTTCGACGACTAGCTCGCGCGCATCTTCTTCGTCGTCCACCACGAGCACGCTGATGCCGTGCAAGCGTCCGGACTGCGTCGTTCTGGGCACGGGATCTGCCGAAGTTGGTCGTGACGGACGGCTCACCGCTTCGGTCGCGGCGCGCGCCGGCAAGCGCAGCGTGAACGTCGCGCCCTGCCCTTCACCCTCGCTGTGCGCTTCGACGGTGCCGCCGTGTGCCGCCGCGAGCTGCTTCACCAATGAAAGACCGAGCCCGAGCCCGCCATGCCGGCGCGTGGTCGAGTTGTCGGCTTGCCTGAACGGCTCGAACACGTACGGCAGAGCTCCCGCGCGAATGCCTTCCCCCGTGTCGCTCACGCGCACGCGCACTTCGGAACCGACGCGCTCAGCATAGGCCGTGATCGTGCCGGATTTTGGCGTAAATTTGACGGCATTGGTCAAAAGATTCCAGAAAATCTGCTGCAAGCGATCGGCGTCCGCCGTGATCGTCATGGTGCGTGCGTCGAGCGCGGTCGTCACTTCGAGCCGGATGTCCTTCGCATCCGCCGCCGGCCTCATTCCTTCAACGGCCACGCGCAGTGCTTCACCGACGTTCACCGCGCCGAGCGAGAGCGACAATTTTCCGCTATTGATCCGCGACACGTCGAGCACGTCTTCGATCAGCCGCGCCTGAGCGCGCGCATTCCTTTCGATCACGCCGAGCGCGCGCAGAAAATCCGCCGGCGCTTCCCGATCGCGCAGCACGACCGACCAACCCAAGATCACGTTCAGCGGCGTGCGTAGTTCGTGCGACACCGTCGCCAAGAAATGATCCTTGGCCGTACTGGCGAGCTCGGCGTGCTCGCGCATCTCGCGTTCGCGCACGCGAGCCGCTTCGACCTCGCTGACCGCGCGCGCGTTTTCGATCGCCATCACCGCGCGGCGCGCGAAATCCTCGGCGAAGCTCAGATCGTCTTCGCCGTAGCGACGGCCGGAATCGGCATAAATAAAGGTCATTGCGCCGAGCGTTTGCCCGCTCTCGCTGCGCAAAGGCACGATCATCGCGGACTCGAGCCGGAGCTCGCGCAAGATGCGTAAATGCTCGGCGTCACGCGCGGCGCCATCGATCAGCGTCGGAGAAATATCCGGATAAAGCTCGGGCTTGCCCGTGCGGATCACGCGCGCCGGTCCGCTGTTCTCGCCGCGATTCGGCGGATAGCGCTGGCCCACTTCGCGCGCGAACTCGAGCTTCCTCGGATCGACGTGGGCGACCGCGAGCTGGCGCAAACCGTCGCTATCCGGATCGAGGATGTCGACGGTGACCCAATCGGCGAGTTCGGGCACGGCAAGCTCCGCCACGCGCTTGAGCGTCACGCGGTAATCGAGCGACGAGACCAAAGTCTCCATCGCACGCGCCAAGAACGCGCGCCGCTTCTCGGCACGCTTCTCCGTCCGGACGTCGCGGAACACCAGCACCACGCCGTAAATCTCACCGTGCGCGTCGCGGATCGGCGCGCCGCTGTCGTCGATCGGGATCTCCGCGCCATTTTTCGCGCGCAAGAGCGTGTGATTGGCCAGGCCGACCACGCTGCCCTCGCGTAACACTTTAGTTACCGGACTCTCCACGGCTTCGCGCGTGAGCTCGGACAAGATCACGAACACCTCATGGAGCGGCTTGCCACTGGCTTCGGCTTCGCTGTAGCCGGTGAGCCGCTCGGCCACGCCATTCATGAATGTGATGTCCCCGTCGGTGTCCGTCGCGATCACCGCGTCACCGATGCTCTGCAGCGTGGTCGAGAGCCAACGCCGCGCGACGAGCTCGCGATCGCGGGAGACCGCGCGCTGCAAGGCTTGCGCGCAGAGCTTCGCGAACGTCTCCACGAACTTTCGATCTGCCGGGGAA
>DASYCL010000124.1:0-6228 GCA_036500245.1 Polyangiaceae bacterium
CACCCTGGACCCTTATGGGACATGGGTAAACGACGACAAGTACGGCACCGTGTGGGTGCCGAACCAAGACGCGGTCGGCTCTGACTTCGCGCCATACGTCAGCGGCGGCCACTGGGCGCTGACCGACGACGGCGATTGGAGCTGGCAGAGCGACTACCCGTTCGGTGACGTCGTGTTTCACTACGGGCGCTGGGTTTGGGTGCCCGGTGTGGGTTGGGGCTGGGTCGCGGGTCGCGAATACGCGAATGCATGGGTCAGCTGGCGCGTTCCGACTGACGACTACGGCTATCTGGGCTGGGCGCCGATGCCGCCCGCGTGGGGTTGGTACGGCGGTTCAGCGGTCGCGCTCGGCTGGTATCCTGCCGCGGCCTACGTGTTTTGCCCGAGTGCTTACGCTTTTTCGTATCACGTGAACTCGTACATCGTGCATGACCGCTATGTGATGCGAGACGTTGCGAGCCACACTCGGAACTACTCTGGCAACGGACACATCGCGGCGTCGCCTCGCGTGCTGCCGGCGAACTCGGCAGCACCGCGCGGCCCGAGCACGCAGAGTGCTCACATCCCAGCGAGCGCTATGCCGGCGTCGAGGCTTTCCGCGGGCGGGTCGTTCTCGGCTGGAGCACGCCGCCCGAGCTACGTGCGCTCGAATTCGGGTTCCTTCGTGCGCGCGGATTCCGGGTCGTACACCCATCGCCCGCTCAATCTTTCGAACTACGGCGGCGCGCGCCCCTCGAGTTACGGCACAGGCCGCAGCTATTCGATTCCGAGCAACTATGCGCGCTCGTCGAGCTACGTGAACCCCGCGAGTCGCTACGAGCGTCCCGCGAATTTCTCGAGCTATCACGCGGCGCCGCAGCGCACTTATCCATCGAGCGCCGCGTCCAGGTTCAACTATTCGCCGCCAGCGCGCACGTTCAGCGCTCCGTCGCGCAGCTACTCCGTGCCGGCAACGCGCTACTCGGCGCCGAGCACCCATTACTCCGCGCCAGCGCGGGTTCCCTCCTTTCACACCAACGTGAGGCGTTGATCATGTTTCGAGCACTGGCTCTCGGTATTCCGCTACTGCTTTTGGCTGCATCCTGCACCTACGACAACGGTGATTCGCGGCAATCGCTGTACGGCAACGGTAACGGCAACGGGTCGCAGGCGTACTCGTGCAATACGCCGCTCCAATCGACGATCGAAACCGATCAGCAGATCGTGATCGACGCGGGCCAAGGCGCCGGCGTGTTCATTCAGTACGCGAGCGGCGGGCACTACACGCTCAGCACCGCGTGCGACACGAACCTGAGCAATTCCACTTGCCACTGGGACATCATCATCGATCCCCAAGCTGGAAAAATGCTCTCGAACGTGATGGGTCAGAATTTGTCGGGCGCCGATAGCTTGCAGCCTTATCCAGGGCCGACCGATTCGAGCATGCTCACGAGCTATCACTTGACCGCCGAGACCACGACCGAGATCGATAGCGTCACTTTCGACACCGATCCCGGCGCTAGCGTCTCGATCGACGCGTACCTCGACGGCACCTGCGCGCTGCCGTTCTTCTTCTGGTTCGGTGACGGCGCGCTGCACGAGGGCGCGCCCTCGAATCCAGTCGTGCTCACGCCCTCGTCGAATTGAGCGCGCAGGCGGGCGCTATTCTTCGCGTTGCTTGCGTTTGCGCTTTTTGACGCGGCGTCGGAGTTTGTCGAGCGCTCGCGGCGTTGCCAGCGTGAGCGGCTTCGTCTGCAGCCCGAGGATGGCGTCGCTCTCTTTGGCGCGTTCGCGCGCGAGCTCCATGAAGCGAGCTTGGCTGCGCACGGTCGAAGCATCGCTCTGAATGCGTTGATACACGGCGTTCGAGCCGAGCAGCCAACCTTTGCTGTTGTCAGCGCGCATCGCGCCGAGGATTTCTTCGATCACGCGCTTCTTCAGCGTCTCGTCCAAGATCGGAAACATCACTTCGACTCGGCGCCGGAAATTGCGCGGCATCCAGTCTGCGCTCGAGCAAAAGACTTCGTCTTGGCCGCCGTTTTTGAAATGAAAAATCCGAGCGTGCTCGAGGAAGCGATCGATCACCGCGTGTACGCGGATGCGCTCGCTCACCCCGGGCATACCCGGGCGCAAGCAGCAGATTCCGCGCACCAAGAGATCCACTTCGACGCCCGCTTGGGACGCCGCATAGAGCGCCGCGATCACGTCCGCGTCGACGAGTGAGTTCATCTTCGCGACGATCTGCGCCGGGCGGCCGTCACGCGCGTGCTCAGCCTCGCGCGCGATCAGCCCGAGCACGGCTTCGTGTAGCCCGAGCGGAGAGACGATTAGGCGATTCCAGCGCAGCGGCGCGCTGTAGCCGGTGAGCATGTTGAAAAAAGCGGTCGCGTCCTCGCCGATGTCTTCGCGCGCGGTAAAGAGCGAGAGATCTTCGTAGGAGCGCGCGGTCTGTTGGTTGTAGTTGCCCGTCGCGAGGTGAACGTAACGGCGTAGCCCGGTGCGCTCCTTGCGGATCACCATCAAGACCTTGGCGTGCGTTTTGAAACCGAGGAGCCCGTACATCACGTTCACGCCGGAACGTTCGAGCGCGCGCGCCCACTGAATGTTGCTCTCTTCGTCGAAACGCGCCTTGAGCTCGACCAACGCGGTGACTTGCTTGCCGAGCTCGGCCGCGCGTTGCAGCGCTTTCACGAGCGGTGATTCACCACCGGTACGATAGAGGGTTTGTTTGATCGCGAGCACGCGCGGATCTTCGGCGGCTTGCGACAAGAAATCGATCACGGCTTCGAACGACTCGTACGGGTGATGCAAGAGCACGTCCCGCTCTTGAATGGTCTGAAAAAAATCATCCGAGTCGCGGAGCGGCGGCACGTATTGCGGCGCGAACGGCTCATCGCGCAAATCACGGCGATCGTCGCTCGCGGTGAGCTCGGTCATGTCGCCGAGAAAGAGCGCGCCGCCGACGGTGTACACATCGCGATGCGCGTCGAGGTCGAGCTCGCGGCAAAGCCATTGCAATGAATCCGACGGCGCTTCGCCGCTCACCTCGAGGCGCACCGCGTGCCCGCGCTCGCGACGGCGCAGCTCGTTCTGCAGCGTGAGCAACAAATCGTCCGCTTCTTCGTCGTCGATCTCGATGTCGAAGTTGCGCGTGACTCGAAAGGCGTATGCGCCGGTGATGCGCATTTGCGGAAAAATCAGGCGCGTGTGCCGGAAAATGAGGTCTTCCAACGCGACGAACGCGCGGCGCGTCCCTTCGACGGGCACGCGGATCATGCGCGGCAGCATGGTCGGCACTTGCACCAAACCAAATGCTGGCTCGGTCGTGTGCGCCCGCTTCTCGAAGATCACGCCGACGTTGATGCTCTTGTTCCGCACGTGCGGAAACGGGTGCACCGGGTCGATCGCGATTGGCGTGAGCACCGGGAAAATGTCGCGTTGGAAATGCAAATCGAGCGCGGCTTGCTCTTTCGGCGAGAGCTCGTCCGGGCTGACCAAAGCGACGCCGGCCCCGCGCAGCTGCTTGCGCAGGCCTTGATTCCAAATTCGATATTGTTCGTAGGTGAGCTCGTGCACGCGTTGACTGATCGCGGCAAGCTGCTGGTCGGGAGTCAGTCCGTCAGGTGGAACCTCTTCCACGTCACTGCTGATTTGCGCCTGCAAACCAGCCACTCGAACCATGAAAAATTCGTCCAGATTTTGGGCGAAGATGGCGAGGAACTTGAGGCGCTCGTAGAGCGGCACCTTGTCGTCCCCGGCTTCGTTCAGCACGCGCGCGTTGAATTCGAGCCAGGACAGCTCACGGTTGATGAACAACGCCGGATCGTCGAGCCGCGGTGGCAGGAGCGCGACCGGGGTCGACGGCGGCACGCTCAGTGAGGTACGCAGCACGTCGGAGGCGGCAGTCATGGGCTTTGGGGGGAGTCATCCTAGCGCGTTCTCGAGCCGAGCTTGGAATCGACTGAAAAAAGTCACATTGGCGTTCGAGGCGCCACAATTCTGGGCGGAGTTCTACTCGAGCGGGATTTTCCTGTTGCTTTGGCTTACGCTGGCGGCGCGGACATGGCGGGTCGACGCAGGCAGATTTTGCTCACGCGCGGGCTCGGACTTGCGTGTGCGTTCGCTGTCTTGTTGGCGCTCGCGGCTGCGTGCACCGACTCGCTGCCGGCCGATCTGAAGCCGATGCTATTACGCGACGCGAGCGCAGTCGAAGCCAGCCCGCAGAGCGACGCCGCGATCGACACCGGCGCAGCCGGAGCCTCTGACTCACAGTCCGACGCAGAAGTTGTGGACGCCGCGCTCGCGCCCGTGGCGCTGGGAGTGACGCCGATTGCCGAAGATGCGGCGGATGCGGCGCCGAGCGACCAGACATTGGCCGAGCTCGAGACGATCGCTGCTGGCTCGCGCGCTCGCTCTCTCGTCGTGCGCCTGGACGCCTTGCTCGACGCGACGGGCGCGCCGAGCGACGCTACATTCGACGATTTGGCGACGACCGCGGCCTTGTATCGAGCGCGTGGCGATTCGCTATTGTTCTCGATCGCGCTCGTCGATCGCAGCGAAGACGCGCGCCCTGCTGAGCTGCAAAGCTCCTGGAATTCGCCAGAACTCGCGAGCACGATCGAAGCCGTGATCGATCGCGCGTACGATACGTTCGGCAGCGAACTCCGCTACTTGAGTTTCGGCACCGAGGTCGATCGCTTCCTGTCGCTCGCGAGCGAACAAGATCGTTCCGCATTCTCGTCGCTCGTCGAGAGCTGTTTGAACTACGCCAGAACGAGGAGCAAGCGACTGCCGTCGACCGCCGTTGGCGTCACTTTTTCCGCGCAAGCTTTGCTCGACCCGCCGCTCGCAGAAATTACCCAACTCCTTTCGCGGAGCGACGCCGCGATCGTCACCGACTACCCGCTCGACGCCAATTTTCACGCGCAATCGGTCAGCGCCGCGATCGCGGATCTTGAACAATTGTCGGACAAGGTCGAGCAAGGCAACCCCAACCAACCACTCGTGATCGAGGAGCTCGGCTATCCGAGCGCAACTTCGGTCCAGAGCTCGCCCGAGCAGCAGCAGAAATTTTACCAGGCGTTATTCGATGCGCTAGCCAGTCGTCGCGCGCGTTTCCCGTTCGTGAACGTGTACGCCGTGCGTGACTCGGACGAATCGGAGTGCGAACGCCAAGCCGCGACTTTCGGCGGCGCAGGCGATGCACTTTTGATCGCCGCGCGCTGCTCGCTCGGCCTCAAAACGGCCGACGCAGCGGAAGCCGGCGACGCGAGTTCGGGCGTAGCTGCGAGCGCCGATCCGTGCGCGAAGCCCGCCTGGGGCACGGTTGTGGACGCTCTCTCGAGTTTTGGCCGTCCATGACGCGCGCGGGTTTCTGTGGTTTAATCAAGAGTTAGCGATGCAAGAAAAACAATCGAGCAACGGTGGTCAGGCGGCAGCGAACATGGTCGCGCAGATCGCGGCGATGCAAGACTACGATCGCTATCGCGATCTCGCCTGGGAGGGCAGCTTCGAAGAGTACCTCGAGATCGTCCGCGAGCGCCCGCAGGTGACGCGCAACGCGTTCCAACGCGTCTACGACATGGTGATTTCGTACGGCACCGAGGAGTACATCGACAACAAGAAGAAGCTCATCCGCTACAACTTTTTCCGCGACGAAATCGACGATGGCAAAGACGCGGTGTTCGGGCTCGACATCCCACTGATGCGCTTGATGAACGTGCTCAAGGCCGCCTCCGAGGGTTACGGCCCGGAGCGGCGCGTGATTTTGCTTCACGGCCCGGTCGGTTCGAGTAAATCGACGATCGCGCGGCTCCTGAAAAAAGGCCTCGAGCGCTATTCGGCGACGCACGAAGGCGCGCTCTTCACATTCCGCTGGGTGAACCTCGAGGAGACCGGTTTGGCCAGCGGTGAAGCCGACATCTTCGATTCACCGATGCACGAAGAGCCGCTGCGCTTGATTCCGCAAGAATGGCGCGAGCAATCGATCAGGAAGCTCGGGCTCTCGAACGAGAAGTTCCGCGTCAAAGTCGAAGGCGATCTCGACCCGGCGAGCCGCTTCATCTTTCAAGGCCTGATCAAGCGTTACGACGGCGATTGGGGCAAGGTCGTCGGCAACCACATCCGTTGCAGGCGCTTGACCCTGAGCGAGAAGGATCGCGTCGGCATCGGCACCTTCCAACCAAAGGACGAGAAGAATCAGGATTCGACCGAGCTTTCGGGCGACATCAATTATCGGAAAATCGCCGA
>DASYCL010000125.1:0-12660 GCA_036500245.1 Polyangiaceae bacterium
CCCCCGCCACGCCCGACCCCAATCCGAGCTCGGGCTGATCGTTACTTATCGCGGTACGCCGCTGTCGCATTGGGTGTATCTGGGCGTGTTCGTGCACGTGCTGATTCTGATTTACGGCGGCTGTTACACTTATGCGCTGACGCCGCTCGGCAACTGGGCCAAAGCCGCGTTTCACCTCGCGCGCAATGACTACGATCGCGTCGGGCACGTGGCGCTCGGCGTGTTTCCGGTGTTTCTCACGCGCGAAGTGCTCCTGCGCAAAACGGCGTTGGTGCGCGGATTCTGGCTTTCGTTTTTGAGCGTGTGCGTGGTGTTTTCATTCGCTGCGTTTTGGGAGCTGCTCGAGTGGTGGACCACGCTGCTCGTCGCGCCGGAGACGGGCCAGGCATTTCTCGGTTCGCAGGGCGACATTTGGGACGCACAGTGGGACATGTTCATGGCCTTGCTTGGCGCCATCTTCGCGTTGTTCGTCGGCTCGCGCGCTCACGATGCCTCGATCGCGAAAGTGCCACTCTCGCCCGCTTCGCGTTGATCTTGTTTCAAAAGTTTCGTCAGCTGGATCGGCCGGGTCCAGGACTTGCCAGTCGAAAGTCGGTACAAGATTCGCTTTATTTCGAGCACCTCAGGTGCCTCGGCGGCGCACTAGTTTGCCTGCTCTATCGTGTTTCGCCGACCAGCTCAGCTCGATTGAATCCGTGAAAAGCTGAGATCTTTAGATCTCCCTTAGATGATGATTCGCATAAATGGATAGGTCAGCTGGCCGAAATTCGGTCGGTTTCGTCGGAAAGCGCAGCGCGCAAATCTGAGAAACCGCGACGAAGCATTGCCGAAACATTCGGAGCCGTAGGAGGGGCGAGCTGCGTTTCGTGCGTGCTTCGGATTCGAAACAATCCGGCCATGCGGAGCGCCTATGCCGTGGTCTGTGCCGCGTCCGAAGGAGCCTCGTCCCATGAACAAGTGGTTGGTTTTTCTCACCGCGCTCTTCATCTCGTTCGCTTCCGTGCACGCACGCGCAGATGAGCCCAATGCCGCGCCGGCACCAGTTCCTGCCGCGGCCGTGCCTTCGGTCGGAGCTTCGCCCAGCGCGAACACTGCCGAGCTCGAGAAGCGCATCGCCGATCTCGAAGCGTACGTGAACAACGGCGCGCGCGCCGACGCCGATCTCTCGAAGTCGAAAGTCGGCGGACCTGGCCCCGGGCACAACGGTTGGATGATGGTTTGCGCTGCGCTGGTGCTGTTCATGACGTTGCCGGGCCTAGCGCTCTTCTACGGCGGGCTCGTGCGCAGCAAGAACGTGCTCAGCGTGATGGCTCAATGTTTGGGCCTTGCCGGCGTGGTCACGATTCTATGGTGGGCCTTCGGCTACAGCTTTGCGTTCGCGCCGGGCACGCCGTTTCTCGGCGGCACCAAATTCGCATTTTTGCACGGCGTGGGCGCTACGCCGAATACGGACTACGCGCAGTGGGTTTCCCACGACGTGTTCGCGATGTATCAGCTGATGTTCGCAATCATCACCCCGGCTTTGATCGTCGGTTCAATCGCCGAGCGCATGAAATTCAGCGCGCTCATCGTGTTCATGTTGGCGTGGATGCTGATCGTTTACTTCCCGCTCGCGCATATGGTTTGGGGCATCGACGGCTACATGAACGGCGTGTGGAACCCGAACGCGAAGATCAAAGCGATCGATTTCGCGGGCGGCACCGTGGTGCACATGTCTTCGGGCTGGTCCGCGCTCGTGTTGGCGCTGATCGTGGGCAAGCGTCGCGGCTTTGGCCAAGAGAACTTTGCGCCGCACAGCTTGGTCTTGACCATGGTCGGCACGGGCATGCTCTGGGTTGGTTGGTATGGGTTCAACGCGGGCAGCGCGGTCGCCGCCGACGGCGTCGCAGCCAACGCGTTCATGACCACCACGCTCGCCGCCGCCGTCGCCGCAGCGAGCTGGCCGGCGGCAGAGTGGCTCGCGCGCGGCAAACCGACCGTGCTCGGCTTCTGCTCCGGCGCCGTGGGCGGCTTGGTCGTGATCACGCCCGCAGCGGGCTTCGTCACTGCGAGCGGTGCGGTGATCATCGGCGTGCTGGCGGGCGTCGTGCCGTACCTCGCCTGCACCAAGCTGAAGAATGCATTCGGCTACGACGACGCGCTCGACACCTTCGGCGTGCATGCGGTCGGCGGCACGCTCGGCGCCTTCTTGACCGGCATCTTCGCCACCGCCGAGGCGAATCCGAACCTCAGTACCAACCTGCAAGGCTTGCTCGGCAAGACCCTCTGGCTCGAGCAATTGAAGGCGATGGGGCTTACTGTCGTGCTGGCCGTCTCGGCCACGGCTTTGATCGCCTACGCGATCAAAGCAACGATCGGCCTCCGCCCCTCGCAAGAGGACGAGGAGACCGGCCTCGACTTGAGCGATCACGGCGAGCGCGGCTACCACATGACCGAAGGCTGAGCGCGGCGCCTCTTGCGCCTGCGAAAAGCCTCGCTCCAAGTCCCGATTGGGACTTGGAGCGCGCGTCCGAACCCGGGTTTTCGGCGCAAACTCCGGTGTTCCTTCAGGGTTGAAAGATCGCCGGAGCCGCGCTTTGATGCGGCCCCATGCGAACAAGTCTCGTGACGCGACTCGGGGAAGTGCTGCTGTTTGCCAGTCTGCTTTCGGCGCTCGGTTGCTCCGGCAAGGACGCAACGAAATGCCAAGAAGCGCTCGACGGCACGCGCAAATCGCTGGCCGCGGGCGACTACAACTTGACCGGCCAGTGGCGCAGCCGCGCATACGGCTACTGCGCAGACAAAGCCTCGCTGAGCGCGCTCGACAAGCAAATCGTCGATCAGCAAGCGAGCGAGGCGGCGGCGAAGAGCGCGGAAGCCGAGCGCAAGGCCACGAACAGCGCCGTGCTCAAGCTGTTCACGCAATGGGCGGGGGACAATCGCGCCGCGCCGGATAAAGCCGCGTCCGCGCCGAAATGCGACGGTGACGACGCCGCAGCGGGCACACCGGCTGCAGCCGAAGCCAAGACCAAAGATCGACTTTGCACGGCGACGCGCAGCGCGGGCGCGACCGCGCTCACCGCGCGCTACTGGGAAGCCGACAAGACGATCGAAATGTTCAGCGTGACGCCGCCCGGTCCGGTCAGCTGTGACGATCTTGGTCCGAACAAGGCGCTGAAAACTTGGGGCGTGGCTTCGACGAGCGGGCAGCCGATTGCGCGCACGCGTTGCGAGCTGTCGAGCGGCGCGCTTTCGGGCATGACCGCCGTGGTCAGCGCGGCGAACAATGCGCCGGTCTACATTTTCAGCGCGAGCTACTTGGAAAAAGATCCGAGCCTGAAGAAAATCGCGGGCGAATAGGCCGATCCGCGCGAGAAGACCGCAACGGGACGCCGAAGGCTGTGCCGATGCGCGCCGTGAAGCGTGACCACCAATAAAAAATCAGATGGCGTCGCGCGTCTTTTGGAATTTGATTTGCGGCCAATCTTTGGCGGTCGTTTCGAGGTGCCACGAGTTGCGCGCCAAGAAGACGGGCGCGCCGGTGTGATCGTCGGCCATGTAGCCTTCGTTCCCGTTCAGGAATTTTTTCATCACGCTCGCGTCGTCGCACTCGACCCAGCGCGCGGTGTAAAGGCTCGAGGCTTCGAACACGACGGGGATTTCGTATTCGGATTTGATGCGGTCGGCGAGCACGTCGAATTGTAGCGCGCCGACCACGCCGACGATCCAGTTGCCGCCGATGCGCGGTTTGAAGATGCGCGCCGCGCCTTCTTCGGCGAGTTGCTCGAGCGCGCGGCCGAGGTGTTTGGCGCGCAGCGGATCGGTCGGGCGCACGCGCTCCAAGAGTTCGGGCGCGAAGCTCGGAATGCCCTTGAAATGCAGGGTTTCGCCTTCGGTGAGCGCGTCACCGATGCCGAGCTTGCCGTGGTTCGGGATGCCGATGATGTCGCCGGCAAAGGCTTCGTCCGCGAGCTCGCGATCTTGAGCCAAGAACAAAACCGGGTTGTGCACCGCGAGCGGCGTCTCCGAGCGCACGTGCAAGAGCTTCATGCCGCGGCGAAAGTGACCCGAACAGAGCCGCACGAACGCGACGCGATCGCGATGCTTCGGGTCCATGTTCGCCTGCACCTTGAACACGAAGCCCGTCACGTTGTCTTCGTTCGGTTCGATCGTGCGTTCTCGCGCGGGTTGCGGGCGCGGCGAGGGTGCCAGCTCGGCGATGCCGTGCAAGAGTTCGCGCACACCGAAGTTGCTGATCGCGCTGCCGAAAAATACCGGCGTCATGTGCCCGCCGCGATAGGCGGAGAGCTCGAACGGCGGGCACAAGCCGCGGGCCATTTCGACTTCTTCGCGCAACGTTTTGACGGCATCTTCGGGCAAAAGCTGGTCGAGTTTCGGATCGTCGAGGCCTTTGCACGGCTCGCCCGCGATGCCGACGCGATCGCGCACACGCTCGAGCAAGACCAAGTGATCGTGGAGCAAGTCATAGCAGCCCAAAAAGCGGCGGCCCATGCCGATTGGCCAGCTCGCGGGCGTCACGTCGAGTGCCAGCGTTTGCTCGATCTCGTCCATCAAGTCGAACGGATCGCGGCCTTCGCGGTCGAGCTTGTTCACGAAAGTAATGATCGGCACATCGCGCAAGCGGCAAACTTCGAACAGTTTGCGCGTTTGCTCTTCGATGCCGCGCGCGGCGTCGATCACCATGATCGCGCTGTCGACGGCGGTCAGCGTGCGATAGGTGTCTTCGCTGAAATCTTGGTGGCCCGGCGTGTCGAGCAAGTTGAACGTGTTGTTGCCGTAGTCGAACGTCATCGCGGACGCGCTGACGGAAATGCCGCGCTCGCGCTCGACCTTCATCCAATCCGAACGCGCGCGGCGCTGTTCGCCGCGCGCCTTCACCGCGCCGGCAAGCTGAATCGCGCCGCCGAACAAGAGCAGCTTCTCGGTCAGCGTGGTCTTGCCCGCGTCGGGATGCGAAATGATGGCGAACGTGCGCCGGCGTTCGACGGAATCAGCGAGGGCGGTCATGAGAAAGCTCGCGCGGCATAGCAGTCGAAGCGCGAAGCAACAAGCAAAGCCGGGGATTTGCGGGCGTTCGCGTCCGGGCGACCGGTCCCAGCCCTTCGCGCGCGCTCGGGCGCGAAAGAGAAGCGGAGAGCAGAGAAAGCTGATTCGGAGCTCTCGATGACTAGCCCGGTGGAAGCTCGCTCAGGCTCACCCCCAGCACTTTCTTCGCGATTGCGTCGAGTGCCTGACGCGGACCGCTGAAGTGATAGGTCTGCTGCACGTGGGTCGCGCTTTCGTTCGGCGCAAGCGACAGTGCGGGCGAGCTCGACTCGATTTCGTAGAAGCCGCCCATGGCGGGTTTGCCGGGCGCGGGCGGACCGTCGTTGTAACTGTTCACCACGTCTCCGGCGTAGGGATCTTTCTGGAGCTCCCACATACTATTCACGTAGCGCTTTGCGCCCTCGGGTTTGGTGTAGAGCACGAGCGTGAGCAATTGTGCTTGCTCGCTGTAGCTGCCGAGCGCGTTCTTCGCGCGCGTGGGGCCGAGGCCGATTTTGCTGCGATATTGCCCGTCGCACTTGAAGAGCAAATAACCCTTGTCGTTTAGCTCGAGGCGATCCGCGGGCACTTTGCCGAAATAGCGATCGTTCACGATTTCAGCGCTGCCTTTGCGATCGAACGGAATGATCACGCGCGTGCCGCGGACCGGCGCGAACATGCTCAAGATCCAGATACTGAGTAGGCCCGTCTTTTCTTGCCACGGATCTTTGCCGGTGTTCGTGATGCGATTGGTCGTGGCAAAGCCGACCCAGTGTACGTCTTTGGGGATCTGCAGACCGAGCCGCTCGCTCGCCTGATCTGGGTCGAGCAAGCTGATTTCGCGCTCGACTTGGACCTTGAACTCGCGCTCGCCGTAGTTGATCGCCGCGATCGCGTGTCGGAATGTAATACTCGTGGCTGATTCGCTCGCGATCTCCCAAGCGCCTTCTTGGAGCTCGTGCGGAGTCTGCCAGTTGTCGAACGTGAATGGTTTTTGCGGCGGGAAATACAGCCCGAATTGCCCGCCCTCGGGCCCGAGCCAAAAGCGATCTTCGCCGCCGTAGTTGTCGAATTGAGAGCCGGTCTTACCGGCTTCGATGAAGGCGCGATTGATGAAGCCGAGGCTTTTCCCGCCGTTCATCAGGGCGCTCGTCATGACGCGCGCTTGGTAGCTGCCCGAGATCGCGATTTTTGCGCCGTTGACCGCGTTCAGGACTTTGACCGCGCCGTGCTTGCTGAGGAACGCGACGTCATCGTCGAAGGTAGTTCCGTTGACTGACGGCGCGGGTGCAGGCGGTGCGGTGCTCGTCGCAGGCGCCGCGCTTCGCAGATTGGTTTTGGGATCCATGGGCGGCGCGACCGGCGCGGTTTGCACCGCTGGCGCGGCGGGTTCACGGCACGAAGCCGCGCAGGCCGCGACGAAAACCAAACACGCGCTCCACCGCCGTTCGAGCTTCATGCACGAGAGCTTAGTCCTGGCCGCGCGCGAGACTCAATCAGCGCGCGCGCCAAGCGCCGGCAAACTGCAATAGGACTTGCGACGGCCCGGGATGCGAACCGCAAACCCAACCCAAAAGCCCAAAGCCGAACGAAGCGTCGACCACTGTCGTCACGTTTTGCCCGTTCACGACCACTTGGAATACCGAATCGAAAAAGCGCAGCTCGACTTCATTGATCGTGCCGATGCCGCCGATCAACGGCGAAAATTCCCAATCGACGATCGAGCTCACGTGCGTCGTCTTCGCGATCCAAGCTTCACGGCGCAGCCGCCACGAACGAAACGCGGGGTAGATCTTGAGCTGATAGGCGGCCTTGGCGTCCCCTTGCGCGTGCATGCGCGCGTACACGCCGAAATCCGCGCTGGCGTCGAAGGCCACGCCGCGCACGGCCACGCAGGCATTGCGCAGCTTCGGATCGAAGCTGCCCCAGCGCTCCCAATTCTCTTTTTCGACCGAGACGAGCGCGCCGTCGTGCCGCTTTTGCGTGGCAGTTCCGCCGCCGGGCAACGGATCGCGACTGAAGTCTTTGACGAAAAATTGTTCGCCGCGTTCGATCGCGACGTGCCGACCCCATTGCAGCGGCCGCCGGCAATACGCGCAGAACGCCGAACCGTAAGTGAGCGGCCCGCCGCAGTTCTCGCAGCTCAGCTGGCGCCCGCTCACGGCGCGACCTCGCGCACTTCGAGCCAGCGAAACAGCGCGCGCTGCGCTTTTTTCCCGGACGCAAACGAGCCGACGCCGATCGCGACTCCACCGATGCCGAGCGCCGCGTCATGCACGGCACAGACTTTCACGCCGTTGATCCAGGCTTCGAGCGTCGGGCCTTGAGCGCGCAATTCGAGCACGTTCGTGCCTTTGGCGAGCAGCGCTTGATGCGCGGCTGGGCCGCTCAAGTTCGTGTTGTCGCTCTGCTCGGGCGCGGTGAATAAGCGTGCGAGCCGATAGTGCTGGTCGTGCGGTGTGACCGCGAGCTCGTACCAGAGCGATGCGTCGTCCACGCTTTGCTTGCGCACCACGACGCGCGCGCGAAGCTCGTTGTCGTAGACGTCGAAGCACGCGCGAACACAGCTGTCGCGAATGCGCAAATACGGTTGATTGAACCAGCGCATGCCGCTGAGCAGCGTGAGCAGGATGCCTTGATCGGTTGCTGCAATGCTGTCGCCGTCGTCCCAGTTCTTGCTGCGCACGGTCATGCCGGGCAAAGGCACTTTGCCGAAGTCGTGGATGGCGAGCACGCTGCCAGGACGAATCGCGGGCAGCGCCGCGAACGGCTTACCGTGTGCGTCGTACGCGATGCGCACCGCGCAGGCGTCACACTCGATCGCGTTTTGCTGAATCGGTTGTGCGCAAGAAGGGCAAGTCGACATGAGCGAGCCGCGTGCGGTCTCGCATCTTACGCGAAGCCTGCGGCGCGCGCCGAGGTCAGCGCGGACGCGCGCGAAAATGCCTAATTGTCAGGGCGCTTCTTCGCGCAAACCGAGGCTGATCTCGGTCTTCGTGCCGTCCACCAGCACTTTGCGCGTGATGTGTCCGGGCAGCCAAACTTCATACGCGTGCTTCTCGCCCGGCGCGAGATCGACCACGAACGGCGAGGTGCCGACTTCTTTGCCGTAATGGAAAAACTTGGCTTTGGGCGGCACGGTCGTGATCGTGACGCGCGTGACGCCCGCGGCCGGCGCTGTTGACGGCGCTTCGCCTGATTTCGCGTCGGTCGCTGAATCGAGCGGCGCAGGCGGCACGGCGGGGAAGTCAGCCGCGGTCGCGCTCGGCGCGGGTTCTTGCGCGGCCGGCGTCGCGGGTGGGCTTTCGGCGCTCGGGCTACGGGGAGCTTGCGCTGGCGCGAGAGGTTGCAGCGCGAGCGTGGCGATGTCCGGCGCGGGCGCGCTGCGATGCAGATAGCGATAGCCGAGCACGCCGATCGCGAGGCCTGCCGCAGCGAGCAGCGCGATGCTGGCGCCGCTGCGTTTAGCGCGGAAGTTCGGTCTTTCGAGCGAGCTCACCGGCGCGCTGGTGTCGGTCGCCGCGGTGCTCGATGGCGGCACTTCGCTCACTACCGGCGTGGCCGGGCGTGCAAATGCGGCTTCCGGAGTCGGCAAAGTTACGGCGGGTTTTGCTTCGGGCGGACTCGCGCCTTGACTCGGTGGACTCGAGGCGCGCGCGGGCACGACGGGCGCCATGCCGATCAACGTCGATGAACGGAGTGGATTTGCGCGCAGGCTGGTCGCGACTGGTTCGAGGCTGCTCGACGCAGTCGGCGCCGACGACGCTGTCGCTTGCGCAGGCGGAGTTGCTTCGGGATTCGCGGCGGGCGGCGCCGAAGCACGTGTCAGGTTCGGGGCCGGCATGCCCAGCAACGTCTTCGAGCGCAGCGGACTGGTTTGGTTCGGGCGCGGCGTGACGGTCGCGGAAGGCGGAGCAGACGCCCGCGGCGGCGCGCTCGACGCACGCGCGGGCGCAACCGACAGCGGAGCGGGCGCTGGATTCGACGCGCGCGCGGGTGCAACCGACGGCGAAGCCCGCGGTGGAACGGACGCGCTCGGCGCCACCGAGATCGCCTTCGGCGCGGCCAGCTCGGGCACTTTGGGCGAGGCTTCGGCGCCCCAATCCGTGTCGATGTCGTCGGTGGACGGGGGAATCGACGGCAGCGCGCGCGGCGGCTCACTCGACGATGGCCTCGGTGGCACGGAAGACGTGCCGGCTCGGGCGCCGGAGCGCCCCTCTGCGTCCTTACTCACGAGATCTTTTTGGTCACACAGACCCGCGTTGGTCAAGGGAGCCGAGCTCGCCGGGCCGCAAAATCGCGTGACGCGAGCGGTGGAACCTTTTCACCTCAACGCAATCGAGTGCGCAGGCGAGCTTCGCGGCGCAAAAAGTGTCCCCATCAATCGCGCTCGTAGGGCGCTCAAGTAGGTGGGGCCCCCAAAACCAACACTTTCGGTTCGGTGAATTCCTCGACCGCGAACGCGACGCCTTCGCGCCCGATCCCCGAATCCTTCACGCCGCCGTACGGGTAATTGTCGACGCGCAACATCGGCGTGTCGTTGATCAAGACGCCGCCGTAGCGAAGGGTGCGGAATGCTTTCAGCGCGTGGCCGACGTCGGGCGTGAAGATGCCCGCTTGCAAGCCGAAGCGCGAGCGATTGCAAGCCGCGATCGCGTCTTCGAACGAGTCCACCGCTTCGACGATCGCTACCGGGCCGAAGATTTCGTCGCGACAAACCCGCATCTTTTCCGTGGTATTCGTGAGAATGGTGGGGCGCACGATTTGTCCGTCGGCGTTGCCGCCGAGTAAGAGCTTCGCGCCACCTTCTTTCGCTTCGCGCACCCAATCGAGCACGCGCGTGACGTGTCGCGCCTCGATCAGCGGCCCGACGACGGTGTCGTCGCGCATCGGATCGCCGCACACGACATGCTCGCTGTAGCTCACGAATTTTTCGACGAAGTCCGCGAACAGCGCGCGATGCACGAAGATGCGTTGCGCCTTGATGCAAACTTGGCCCGCGTTCGCCCAGCACGCGTCGCTGACGCGCGGGATCAGCGCGTCGAGATTCACGCCTTGATCGATCACGCACGGCGCGTTGCCGCCGAGCTCGAGCAGCACGTGCTTTTTTCCCGCGATGCCCTTCAAGCGAAAACCGAGGCTGTCGCTACCGGTGAACGAGAGCACGGCCATGCGCTCGTCCGTGACCAACTTTTCCGCGACCTCCGGCAGCATGTGCAGCACGCTCAAGAGCGGCCCTTTCATGCCGCACTCGAGCAAGAGTTCGCCGAGCGCGTGGGCGGTGAGCGGGCTTTGCTGTGCAGGTTTCAAAATCGTCGGCGCGCCGACGGCGAGTGCGGGCGAGAGTTTGTGGGCCACCAGATTGATTGGGAAATTGAAGGGCGAAATGGCTGCAATGGGGCCGCGCGGCACGCGCTCGTACAAACACAATTTGCCTTCAGCACCGGGCAATTGATCGATCGGCAGCACCTCACCGCCGAGCCGGCGGCTTTCACCCGCGCCGAGCGTGAACGTGAGCACGGCGCGCGAGACTTCGGAGCGGGCGTAGCGGATCGGTTTGCCGCTCTCGCGCGTGATCAGCTCGGCGAGATCCTTCGCGTGCTCGCGGAGCTTCTGCGCGATCGCGAGCAAGAGCTCGGCGCGTTCGTGCGTCGCGGGCCGCGCGCCGCGCTCGAAAAACTCGTGCGCGCTTTGCAGCGCGAGCTCGAGCTCGCTTTCGCGCGCGAGTCCGACTTCGGCGACGGGCTCGCCATTGAACGGGTTCTTGATGACTTGAACCTGATCGGTCGTAAGTAGATCGCCTGCAACTTGAGTCCGATATCGCTGCAACATTCCAGTGCCCTCTGTGTTTTTGTGACAGTGTGGTGTGCGTTGATCGGCGACAATTACTGAGTTTTACCAGGCAAGCAGGTGTCTACATACATGTAGGCGCAGAGATACCGCGGTTCATTCACATTCGAATGCTCAATGCGCCTTTACAGCAGCGAGACCCGAACCGTATAACCAAGACCACGCATGAGGATATTGGCGGCGCTCGTCCTCGGGTACTTCTTCGTCGTCGGCAAGGTCGGCGTGGAGCTCGGGGCGGATCCCGCGAAGCCCGAAGCGCTGAACGCCGGCATGACGAAAGCCGCGCGGAGTGACCTGGATCACGCGCTGAGCCTCTCGCTGACCGAACCCGCGGCGCCGTTCGACGCCGCGCTCGATACGCCGAAACGCGCCGTCGCGCCGGGCAGCCGCGTTATTTCGCTGCCACTTGGCTGCCGCTCGGTTTCGAAGCCGTATGATTTGCTGGTGCATTTTCACGGCGCGCCCGCCGTGGTCGAGACCGCGTTCGAGCGCTCCGGCATTGACGGCGCGCTCGTCGTTTACAACCTCGGCACCGGCTCCGGCGCCTACGAGACGCCCTATTCCGAGCCGAACTCCTACGATCACATGCTCGAGAGCGTGAGCCTGGGCATTCGCGAGCTGTGTCCGAGCGCGGCCAAGCCGAAGCGCGTCGCGCTGGGCGGCTGGAGCGCGGGCTACGGCGCGATCCTCCACATCATCGATCGCGCGAAAGACGCGGCGCGCGTGGACGCGGTGCTGCTCGCGGACGGCATGCACGTCGGCTTCGAGCCCGACGGGTACCGCCAAGTGAACGCGCTCTCGATGGCGCCCTTCACGCTCTTCGCGGACGAAGCGATCGCCGGCCACAAGCTCTTCGCGATCACACACTCGTCGATCCAAACGCCGTACGCCAGCACGACCGAGACTGCCGAGTTCTTGCTCGACGCAGAGGGCTTGCCGGTCGATCGCCGTGAAGTGCAAGGTCCGCGTCCGGGTATGATGCAAACGTCGCGCGCGGATCGCGAAGGCTTCCACCTGCGCGGCTATTCGGGCGACGACAAAGCCGCCCATTGCGATCACCTGTTCGCGTTCGGTGAGCTCTTGCTCACGCCGCTGCGCGAGCGCTGGGAAAAGCCGTAGTCAGCTCGTCTCGGCGCGCGCTCTCTGCTGTCACTTGCACGGGATGAACGTGCTGCCGCATTTTTTCTTGGGCGCGGCGCTGGGAGCGGGTTTGCTGGTTGCGGCAGGCTTTGCCGGCGTGGTTGGCGGCACGGGCTTGGTCGGGGTAACCGCCGGCTTCGTCGCGGTCGCGACGGGCTTCGTCGCTGCCGCACTCGCGATCGGCGTGGTCGCGGTTGCGGCTACGGCTGCAGTGGGTTTGGTCGTGGCTACTGCCGCGGCCTGCGTTACCGACTGCGAGAGCGCAACCGGTGAAGTCGGAGTGAGCGTGAGTTCTTGGGTTTGGGTTGGTCCGGCTTTGGCCGTGAATTGAAATTCTCTTGCGGCGAAGCCCGCGCGCGTCGCGGTGCACGAGTGATCGCCCGCGGCAATTTCGACCGCGCCGCTTTCCGCGCCCGGCAGCGGTTTGCCTTCGCAGATCACCGCTTCGCAGTTCTGTGGTTCGCACTTGAAGAGCACGCGCGCCAGGCCTGGCGCCGCGCCTGCATGAGCGCTCGGTGTCGGTGCCTCGGCCGCGGGTGCGGGCGCCCGGACGGCGGCGAGGGCCGCGCTCGCGCTGGCGGCTAGCGCCGAAGCCGACGCGCTCGCCGCGGCTTCGGCCGCGCTCTCGCGATTGCGATACAGCAG
>DASYCL010000126.1:0-2168 GCA_036500245.1 Polyangiaceae bacterium
TCGTACGGCGATGCCATGTGGATCCCGAGGAAAAAACAGTGATCTCGTTTCGCGTAGAAAAGACCTCGGGCCAAGCGCGGCTCGGCAGCTTGAGCACGAGCCACGGTGAGGTCGGGACGCCCGCGTTCATGCCGGTCGGGACCCAAGCAGCGGTCAAGGCCGTCTCCTCCGAAGAAGTCGCCGAGACCGGCGCGCGCATGCAGATCATGAACACGTATCATCTCTGGCTTCGACCCGGCCCGGAGTTGATCGCGGAGTTTGGTGGTCTCCACGCGTTCGCGCGCTGGCCTCACGCCATTGTGACGGATTCAGGAGGATTTCAGGCGTTTTCGCTAGCGCAGCGCATGCGCGCGAGCGAAAACGGGTTCGAGTTCGCGTCGCATTTGGACGGCAAGAAGATGTTGCTCTCGCCCGAAGAAGCGATGCGCGTCCAAGGCCTGCTCGGTTCGGACATCGCGATGCAACTCGACGTCTGTGCGCCGGGCGGTTCGCCGCGCGCGGATCTCGTGCAGGCCGTCGAGCGCACGACACGCTGGGCCGAGCGCTGCCTCGCGGCGCGCGCGCCGGGGCAAGGCGTGTTCGGCATCGTGCAAGGCGGCACTGACGTGGAGCTTCGACTCGAGCACGGCGAAACACTCGCGAAATTGCCTTTCGACGGCCTCGCGCTCGGCGGCTTCAGCGTTGGCGAACCGATTCCAGACATGTACCGCGCGCTTGCGCTGATCGGCCCGAAGCTGCCCGCTGATCGGCCGCGCTACTTGATGGGGGTGGGGACGCCGACTGATATTCTGACGGCAGTGCTGCACGGCATCGATATGTTCGATTGTGTCATCCCGACGCGCAACGCGCGCAATGGGCAGCTCTTCACTTGGCAGGGCAAAATCGTGATCAAAAATGCCCGCTACCGAGACGACCCGCGACCGCTCGAAGAGGACTGCGCTTGCGCCGCGTGTCGCGCTGGATATTCGCGCGCCTACCTGCGGCATCTGTATCTAGCTGGAGAAATTTTGGTGCTGCGTTTGTTGAGCCAGCACAATCTCCATTTCTACGCGCGGTTGATGTCGGAGCTGAGGGCTGCGGTCGCTCGCGACGATTTTGCGGCTTGGTCGAGCGAGAAACTGCGGCTTTGGCACGAGCCCGTGACGAAGTCTTAGGCTCTGTTTCGCGTTCACGCGCTTTCTTTTTCGTCGAGATCGGGCTCCGATGGTGGATAATCAAAGTTTCCGATGAGCGAGAAGAAGCAGATCGGTAAAATCCTGCTGCGGCAGCGAGCACTCAGCCCGGAGCAGTTGGATCGCGCGCTCGCGGATCAAAAGGGAGGGCGGCTGGCGTCGCGGCTCGCCGCGGACGGCACCATCAGCGACATCGCTGCGCTCAAGGCGTTGAGCGAGCAGCACGGCATTCCGGGCATCGATCTGAATCAGATCTGTTTGCGGCTGGACGATCTGGAATTGCTACCGCGCGAGATCGCCGAAAAGCATCTGATCCTGCCAGTGCTCACGCGCGACGACCGGCTCTTCATCGCGATGGCGAACCCGCGAGAGAAGAAGGTGATTGACGAGCTCGAGTTCGTTACGGGCAAGAAAGTGTACCCGTATGTCGCGCTCGACGCGGCGTTGTCGCACGTGATCGAGGAAGCTTACAGTCGCAAGGCTCGTGGCGACGCGTACTACGTCGGTCCGAGCTGTCCGCCCGAGATGCTCGCGAAGCTTCGTCTCGATTCGGATGGCAGCATGCTCGAAGGCGGAGACGGTGGCGCGGATCCGGCGGGCACGCTCGATTTCGAGGCGCGAGCAGAGTCGGCGCGCCCACTCGACGCGCCAGGCGTGGTGGTCGACGATGCGGCGTCGGAGATTTCGCGCTCCGAGGACATCGAGGAGTCGAGCTTTGGGGATACTTCACGCGAACTCAGCGTGGTCGCGGAATTGCCCGCGGAGAGCGTGCGGCCGCCGCCCGCACCCGAAGGCGCGAAGACGATTCTGATCGTCGACGACGAAGCCGACATTCGCAAGATGCTGAGCCGCTTGCTCGGGCGCAAAGGCCTACGCGTGCTCGAGGCCGAACGCGGACATCAAGCACTTCGATTGGTCAAAGAACACGCGCCCGATTTGATCGTGCTCGACGCGATGCTGCCCGAGGTTCACGGCTTCGAGATTGCGCGCAGGATC
>DASYCL010000127.1:0-1554 GCA_036500245.1 Polyangiaceae bacterium
GGCTCAAGGGCGCGCGCGCGGAGCGCGGTGTCGCGGCGGCCACGTCGCGGCCCGCGCTCGGCTTTGCGCTCGACAGCATGACGCTGACCGAAGTGAAGTCCTGGGCCGAAAAGAACCGCATTTCGTGCGAAGAGGTGCGCAAGGGCTCGTTCCTGCGCTGCGCGAACGTGCCGGAAAGCGTGCTCAACGGCACGGGGCCCGTCATCGCCGAGCTCGATTTCGGTTTTGCTCCGAGTAGCGAACGCTTGGTCAACCTCAGCGCGTGGCGCAGCGGCATGACGAGCGCCTCGGCCGCGGCGGAAATGAACGCGGTCGCACAGAGCCTCAAGCAACAGCTCGGCCCGCCCACGCGCGAATCCGGGGACCGGTCAGCCCGCTACTTGGCTTCGGGTCCGATGCGCACGGCGGTCGTGGAATATCGGTTCCGTGACTACATTGCTGACCTAAGTGCAACCAACATCCCGGGCCGCGGGCTCATGTTGCGTGAACACTACATGTCGGCGCGCGACTGAAATCGGATACGCGCGTATACTCACTGAACTTTCCGCCGCGTCGTCGCAGATTGCTCCGGTTGCGGGTCGACTTCCCACTTCAGTCAGAGATCATCCTCCGAATAACCCTGAAGTGTCGGCTTGACCTCGTGCCGCAGGTCCCCAATTGCGCCGGCGCGGCGGCTACTTTTGTGCCGCCCACGAGCGTTGGTGGCCCGGCGCTGGCTTTAGCCTATCAGCTAGGTAGAATGAGCGCGGCTTCCGCCACCACGCCATGCTCACGATGAAAACGAAGTACGCGCTCAAGGCCTTGGCCTTGCTCGCGACGGTCGATCAGGCCGAACCGATGCTCATTTCGGACATCGCCGAGCGTGAAGCCATCCCCAAAAAATTCTTGGAGCTGATCCTGCGCGAGCTCAAGCAGCACGGCATCCTCGATAGCCGCAAAGGGCGCGGCGGTGGCTACTTGCTGCGCCGCCGGCCGGAAGACATCAGCCTCGCCAGCATCATCCGAATTTTGGATGGCCCGCTAGCACCCGTGCCGTGCCTCAGCCAAACCGCGTATCGGCGCTGCGAGGGCTGTGAAGATGAACGCACCTGCGGCATTCGCCTCGTATTGAAGGACATGCATCAGTCCACGCTGCGCATCCTCGAGAACACGTCGCTCGCCGATGTCGCCGCGCGCGTGCGCGAAGCCGCCGTCGGCAACAAGCCGGTCGTCCGCTATTCGATTTGAGAGGCATGCACTGAGCCGCGGCTCACGGTCGAGGGTAAAACCGCTTGGCTATTTGATTGATGGTCACGAGCCACGGCGCGTGGCGGGCAAGCCTTCGGCGTCAAGTTGTGTCTGCGCCCGCCAGGTAGCGCTGCAGCGCCACCCATGAGACGATGCAAGGCGCATGTCGCTGCCTGAGCTCTCGCCGGAAGATTTGGCAAATTTGCCGCTTTTTCCGCTGCCGAACGCGGTGCTCTTTCCGGGCGCTGTGTTGCCGTTACACGTGTTCGAGCCGCGTTATCGCGCGCTCACGCGTGACGTGCTCGCGGGCCGCAAGCTGATGGGCAT
>DASYCL010000128.1:0-13501 GCA_036500245.1 Polyangiaceae bacterium
TGAGCTGTTTCGCGGGCGTCGGCGAGCGCACGCGCGAAGGCAACGACCTTTACCTCGAAATGAGCGAATCGAAGCTCGAGTCGGGCGAGACCGTGCTGTCGAAGACCGCGCTCGTCTACGGCCAGATGAACGAGCCGCCGGGAGCACGCGCGCGCGTCGCGCTGTCGGCGCTCACCGCGGCGGAGTACTTCCGCGATGAAGAAGGGCAGGACGTGCTCTTGTTCGTCGACAACATCTTCCGCTTCACGCAAGCGGGCTCGGAAGTGTCCGCGCTGCTCGGCCGCATGCCGAGCGCGGTCGGTTACCAGCCGACTTTGTCGACCGAGATGGGCGGCCTGCAAGAGCGCATCACATCGACGAAGAAGGGCTCGATCACGAGCGTGCAAGCGATCTACGTCCCGGCCGACGATTTGACCGATCCGGCGCCGGCGACCGCGTTCGCGCACTTGGATGCGACGACCGTGCTCTCGCGCGCGATCTCCGAGCTCGGCATCTACCCGGCTGTCGATCCGCTCGATTCGACGAGCACGATGCTCTCGCCCCAGGTCGTCGGTGATACGCACTACGGCATCGCGCGCCAAGTGCAGAAGACCTTGCAGCGTTATAAGGATCTGCAGGACATCATCGCCATCCTCGGCATGGACGAGCTCAGCGAAGACGATAAACTCGTCGTGGCGCGCGCACGTAAGATCCAGCGCTTTTTGTCGCAGCCGTTCTTCGTCGCCGCGCAATTCACGGGCCTCAGCGGCAAATTCGTGCCGCTTAAAGAGACGATCGCGGGCTTCCAGGAGATCCTCTCGGGCGCGCTCGACGAGCTGCCGGAGCAGGCCTTCTACATGGTCGGCAATGTGGAAGAGGCCAAAGCGAAGGCTGCGTCGCTCAAGCAGGCGGCTGCGTGATGGAGGGCGCGATCCATCTCGAGATCGTGACGCCGGACGGCGTCAAGCTCGCGGCGGACGTGAGCGAGTTCACCGCGCCGAGCGTGGACGGCGAGTTCGGCGTCTTGCCCGGGCATGTGCCGCTACTCGCGGCGCTCACCACGGGCATCGTTTCTTACATCTTGAACGGTGAGCGGCACTCGGTTGCGGTCGGAGCCGGCTTCGCCGAAGTCTCGGACGACAAGGCCGTGCTGATCACCGATCGCTTCATCATGAAGGCGGACATCGATCCGGTGGTCGTGCGCTTGGATTTGAAGCAAGCGGACGAAGCGCTCGACCGGTTCGACGGCGATTTGCAAGGGCCGGAATACGGCGAGCTCGTCGCGCGCGAGTTGTGGGCCGCGACCGAGCTCGAGCTCTACGGCGATCCGCCACCGCCGCGCATGAAGACGATGAGCGAGCTCAGCTTCGGGCTGCACGAGAACTACGACAACCTCGGCGTCAAAGACGCGCCCAGCGAAGAGCAGCGTCAGGCCGAGGACAAAGAAGCGGCCCATTGAGTGACGAGCCGCGGAGCCCGAAGGCCCAGCTCGAAAGCCGCGGGCTCCGTCCAAAGCGTCACTTTGGCCAAAATTTCCTGGCCGACGAACACCTCGCGCTGAAAATCGCCGAGCTCGTGCCAGTGGGAGCGAGCGTGGTCGAGCTCGGCGCGGGACTCGGTGCGCTCACGCGGCCGCTGCTCACGCGTGCGGGCCGGCTCGTCGCGGTCGAACGCGATCGCGATTTGGTGCCGGCGCTCAATGAGCTGTTCGCGACGGAAATCGCGAGCGGCAAAATGCGCGTCGAGGAAGCGGACGCAAAGAGCGTCAGCGTGAGCGCGCTGCTGGAAGGCGCGCCGAGGCCGCACATTTTGGCCGGCAATTTGCCGTATCAAATTTCCGGGCCTTTGCTCGAAGCCGCGGTGAACATGGCGGGCGAGGTCGAGCGCGTCGTGTTTTTGTTGCAGCTCGAAGTGGTCGATCGCTTGGTGGCCGCGCCGGACAGCGAGCATTACGGCGCGCTCAGCGTCTTCGTGCAAGCCGCGTTCGAGGTCCAGCGCGCGCTCGTGATTCGACGTGGCGCGTTTTATCCGCAGCCGGAGGTCGACTCGGCAGTCGTCGTGCTCGAGCCGCGCGCCGAGCGCGTGCCGGAGACGAGCGCGTTTCGCGCGCTAGTGCGCGGCGCGTTTCAAAAGCGCCGGAAGAAATTACGCAATGCGTGGGAAGGCGTGGCCGGGCGCTCGCGCGAGGAGCTCGCCGCGTGCGCCGCGCGCGCCGGGGTCGATTTGGACGCTCGCGGTGAGACGCTCGCAGTTCGAGATTTTGCGCGCATGGCGCGGGAGCTCGGGTCGTGAATCGGCGCGTGCTGTTGCGACGTGCCGTGTTGTGCGGGCTCGCGTGCGCCGCGACGCTTTCGTGCAAGACCGAGCGCGACCCCGATCCGCTGGTCGAGCGAGCTGCATTCGGCGTATTTTTCGGGGGCCAAATCCAAGACCGCAAAGAATTGGCTTTCGAGCTCGATCCCGCCAAACAGCAGCAAGGCTTTCGGCTCGATTTCCGCGCGCCGCTCGTGCACGAAGTGCCCGTCGCTTGGGAGATCGGGCGGCCGCTCAACGGCAAGACCGCGAAGTCCGATGCAGGTCGGCCCGAAGTGACCGAGGTGGGGCAGGTGACGGCGCGCGCGGGTGAGTCGCGGCTCGACGTGCCGATTTCATTTCGGCAGGGGCAGGTGCTCGGCGTTTGGCATGTGCGCGTGAAGGTCGACGCGCGCATCGTGCTCGATCGCGATGTGCTCGTGTTCGATCCGCGCGAGCGGCGCGAGCGTGAGCGCGACGCGGGTCGGTGATTTCACGCGCTCGAGCTTGATTCCCAGCCGCGCGAGCGCGCGCGCGCCGCGCTCGTGTGCGACCTTGGCTTGCACTCCGAGCGCGGAGACGATTGCTTCGGGCGCGCCGCCCGAGGCTCGTTCGAGCTCGAGATCCGAGCGCATCGCGACCCAGCGCAGTTCGAGCCGGCGTTTTGGCAGCGTGGCGAGCGCGCGTTCGAGCGGTCCGCGCGTCGCCGGATCCGGCGTCGGTGACCACACGTAGACCAGGCTCGGCCGCGGGCGCGCATGGACGATCGCGCCGAGTACGCGCGAAAGCTCGTGATCGGTGCGCGGGCGATCGGGCTCCAAGCGCGCGGGCGAACCGAGGCCGAATGCGAGCAAATAGCGGCGCAAGCTGCGCTCGCGACGAGAGTTCGATAGCACTTCCGAGGCTTCGAACGGCGCACGCGCGCGCAGACGATCCGCGCGGCGCGCGATGCGATCGAGCTCGCTCGTGCGTACGCGTTCGGCGGCGCCCGGATCGAGCGGGCGCATGTGCTCGAGCACGCGCGCCGCGACGTCGGCTTCGTCGAGCCCGCTGCGATCGAAATCGACGAAGCTCAGCGCGCCGTTCAAGGCTTGTAGGATTGCGAGTAAGTGAGTGGTGCCGCGGTCCGGCTTGATCGAGGCGAGCGTGCGATGCGCGACCACCGCGAGTCCGACGCGGTCGCCGCGCGCGGCGTGCCGTACTGCGTAGCCCGCGATTTCGTCGACCGCGCGATCGAGTGGCGTGTAGCCGGGGTTGCCCGCGGAGAGCTCGAGCGAGGCATCGAGCACGAGCCAGACGACGTCCCGCTCTTCGCGCTCGTATTCGCGGACCATCAAGCGGCCGCGCTTGGCCGTCGCTTTCCAGGCGATGCGACGGAACGCATCCCCGCTGCGGTGCTCGCGTAATTCGCGCAGCTGTTCGCCTTCGCCGGCGATCGGCCCGGGTCGGCCGCGATCGGCGTTTTGGTGGCTGCGCCCGCCGGTCGCTTGATGCGCGAGCGCTTGATACGCACGGGGCATCACTTCGACGCCATACGGATTGGCGAACGTCAACGGAACTTCATAGAGACCCGGGCTACCTTGCACCTCGAGTGACAAGCCGTGAATGCCGAAGCGACCGACACGTTTGCCCGACACGCGCAGCACGCAGCGCAGACGGCCACCCGCGGGCACTTCGCCTTGCAGCGGCGCAATGTCGATCGAAAGCTCGGGCGCGGCGATCGCGCGTAGACCGACGAAGCGCGCTGCCCGCGAATCGCGATTTCTGACTTCGGCCTCGATTTCGAGCACTTCACCGCGCGCTGCGCGAGTAGTGCGCGCCTCGCCGCGCCAGAGCATCTCGAAGCCCGCGCTGCGAATGCGGCTCACGCTCACTTCGGTCACCGCACGCGCGAGCGCGAGCCCGAGCAAGAGCGCGCCGGCCCAGGCCACGACCGGACCGCTCTGAAGGAGCAAGCCGACCGCGACGCCAACCAACGCGGTCGCGGCGAGATCGATGCTGGTGCGAGTCGGGTGGACCTGCAAGTGATGCGAGATTAGCCTAGGCGCGGGTAGACTTGAACCGCTGGCTCGGGCTTTTTTTCGGCTTCTTTCTGGTTGCGAGAGCCGGCATCGCCCGCGCCGAGGATAGGAGCTACTCCGCGCTCGAGCAGAGCGTCACGGAGCAGGAGCTCCGCGCGCGCAAATGGGAACTCGAGCCCGCGCCGGAAGGCAAGCGCATCGAAGACATTCAGATCGCGACGATCGACGTGTTCGACGAGCGCGATCCGGTGCCGGATTTCGTCGACATCTTTCACACCACGACGCGCAAAGCCGTAGTTCGCCGCGAGCTCTTGTTCGAAAAAGGGGCATTCTACGATCAGCGCTTGGCTGACGAATCCGCGCGAAATTTGCGCGAATTGATCCAGCTTTCGATTGTCTTGGTCGTGACCGCAAAAGGCAGCACGCCCGATCGCGTGCGCGTGCTCGTGATCACCAAGGACGTTTGGAGCCTTCGCCTCAATTGGGGACTGCAATCTTCGAACGCGCAGATCAATTCGCTCGTGCTCAATCCGAGCGAAGAGAATTTGCTCGGCCAGCACATTCTCGTTGCTGGCATTTTCGTGCTCGATCCTGCGACGTATTCGCTCGGCTTCGATGTCGGGCATCGGCGTTTCTTCGGCTCGCACGTGATCGCCGACTTCGAGGCTAATTTCATCAAGAATCGCGACACCGGCGAGAGCGAAGGTTCGTACGGTGACATTCGCTGGGGTCAGCCGCTCTATTCGATCGATACCGAATGGTCATGGGGCGCCGCAGTGCTGTGGCGACACAACGTTCAGCGTCGCTTCCTCGGGATCGACGTCGCGACGTACAACGCCGTAGCGACACCGCAAGATGACCGCATCCCGATCGAATACAAACAGGATTTGATCTACGGCGGCTACGAGCTCGTGCGCTCGTTCGGGCATCACTACAAGAACGACGTGTCGATCGGCTTCGAAGCCGTGCGCGCGGCTTACCAAGTACCGAACCTCGCCGGTTTCGAGCCGCGCGCAGTGGCCGAGTTCACCCGTGTGCAAGTTCCGGTGTCGGATCAAAGGCTGAGCCCGTTCGTGCAACTGCACGCCCACGAAACCGATTTTCGCTCGCTGCTCAACGTCGAAACGCTGGCGCTTCAAGAAGACTTCCCGCGCGGTCACGATCTCTTGCTTCGTTTGTATTCGGCGAGCGAATCACTCGGCTCGACGCGCACGCTGCTCGGCTCGATTTCTGCGCTCTCGTACACGTTGCCGATCGGGGATGGCTTCGTTCGCCCGTCTGCCAGCGCGCAGCTCCAATACGCCTCGCGCGGTCGCGATGACGCGCAGTTCATCGGCGACTTTCGCTTCGTGTCGCCGCGTTTGGGCTTCGGTCGCTTGATCTTGGACGAGCACTATCTGAATCACTTTCGGAACTACTTGAACAATCGCTACGTGCTCGGCGGCGAAAACCGCCTGCGTGGCTATCCGGTAGGCGCCTTCATTGGCGCCAATGTGTTCGCGGCCAGCGCCGAGTTGCGCACGAGCTCAGTCGACATCTTGTCGGCTCAAGTCGGTGCTGCGACATTTTACGACGTTGGCGACGCGAACGACGATGCGCGGAAATTCGTGCTGAAACAAGACGCGGGCGTCGGTTTGCGCATTCTGTTCCCAGAGTTCGATCGCGTGATCTTTCGCGCTGACTGGGGCTTTCCCCTCAGCACGGGCCTCGGCTACCAACCACTGCCCGGTGCCTTTTTCGTCTCATTCGAACAGGCGTTCGCCATGCCGGGAATAACGCCGCCGAGCCTTCTGACGACGACCTTGTAGCATGCTAAGATTTGGGGTTTTTCGAGGCATGCATGAGCGATCCGTCGCGCGTTCCCCACAACCTCCGGCAATACGTCGTCGAGCAGGACTACGCGCAGTATAGCGAGATCGATCAAGCAGTCTGGCGCTTCGTCTTGCTTCAGACCTACGAGCGGTTAGCGCGCAGCGCGCATCCCGCTTACGCGACTGGGCTCGGCAAGGCGGGAATCTCGGTCGAACACATCCCGCGTATCGCGGAGATCAGCGGCTGCCTCGAACGATTCGGCTGGAGCGCGGTCTGCGTGGACGGCTTCATCCCACCGCGCGCATTTCAGGAATTTCAAGCCGCGAGCATTTTGCCAATCGCCGCGGACATGCGCACCAAAGATCATTTGGTATACACGCCGGCTCCGGACATCATTCACGAAGCCGCCGGCCATGCGCCGATCTTGCCGGACGCGCGCTACGCCGAATACCTCCGAGCGATCGGCGAAGTCGGCAAGAAAGCATTTTCGTCGCCCGAAGACGCGCGCGTCTATCGCGCGATCTTCGACTTGTCGGAAGTGAAGGAAACCCCGGGTCTCGCGCCGGAAGCCGTCGCGCGCGCGGAAAATCGGCTCACGCGCGCGCTCGCCGAAGTCAGCTACACGAGTGAAGCGAGCCGCTTGTCCCGGCTCTATTGGTGGACGGCCGAGTACGGCCTCGTCGGCACGCCGCGCGACTACAAATTGTACGGCGCGGGCCTTTTGTCCTCGCTCTGGGAAAGCCACACTTGCCACGACCAAGCGGTGCAAAAATTGCCGTTTTCCGCCAGCTGTGTCGAGGTTCCGTATGACATCACGCGCACCCAGCCGCAGCTGTTCGTGGCGCGGGATTTCGAGCAACTGTTCGACGTGCTGGCGGAAGTCGATGCTGCGCTTGCCTACCGTCGCGGTGGCGATGTGGCGCTCACTGCTGCGCTGACGAGTGAAGAGCTCGCGACGCTCGTGCTTCAAGATCAGTCGTTCGTGAGCGGCGAGCTCCGCGCCGTGACGGGCAACGCGCGCGCCGGCGTTGTTACTTTGAGGGGCCGGATTGGTCTTGGTGTGGATGGTCGACTCGCGCGCGTGTTCGACGCGGCGCCAGCCGGCTATCGCATGCCGGTGGGGCGCTTGCGCGACGGCGCTGCGCTGGCCGAGCTGACCGCCGAGACGCTGCGTTCGCGCTACGCCGAGGGTGCGCGCATGCGCCTGCGCTTTGCTTCGGGTCTCGAGCTCGAGGGCGAGCTCGCGCGAGTCGACAGCGATGCGCATGGTCGGATCGCGACGGCACTGTTTCGCGACTACACGCTCGAAATACCCGGCGGAACCGGTTTCCGGGAGCAAGGTGCCGAATATCTGCTGTGTGCAGCCACTGAGATCGTGACGGCCCGCGCTGGCGCACTCGATCCGGCATTCTTCCCCGAGAGCGAAGCTTCCGGCGCGCTCGTGCCGAAGCCGCGCACATTCGAGGGGCGCGAGCGCGCCCTGCTCGGCCTATTCGAGCAGGCGGTGTCCGCGTTTCGCGAGCGCCTGGGCAGCGCCGTCGTTCCCGCGTTCAGCGCGATTCACGCCGAACTCCAGCGCGAGTTCGCCGACGAATGGCTGCTCCGCTGGAATCTGCTCGAATGCTTGTGCCGGCTCGGTCAGCACGAAGAGCTCGCGAGCGAGCTCGAGGCCGAGCTCGCTGCGCTCGAAATCCGCTTTTCTTATCGCGAGCCGATCGCAACGGGCTTGCGCTACTTGTCCGCGCTGGCCGCCTGAACGCTCGGCGCGCGCAAGTGTATTTGGCGGCGCGCGCCGGCATGCTAAGAGCGCCCCCAATACAGGCATGAAAATTCTGGTCACCGGCGCGGCCGGCAGGCTCGGTTCGGCGGTTTGCGCGACCCTGGTCGACGCCGGGCACGAAGTCAAAGCCACCGATTACAAGCACCGCGACGGCCTCAAGGTCAAACTCGTGCACGCCGATTTGCGCGATGAAATCGCGGTCTACAGCTTGCTCGAAGGCTGCGACGCGGTCGCGCACTTGGGCAATCATCCGAATCTGCTCGCGGGTCCCTCGCCGCAACGCATCCTGTCCGAGAACGTCGCGATGAACGCTAACGTGTTCCGCGCCGCGCTCGACATCGGCATTCGTCGGATCGTGTTTGCGAGCTCTGTGCAAGCGATCTTGAAAGTGCCGAACGGCATGCGCGCGGACGCGCCGTTCGCGATTCCGTACCTGCCGCTCGATAGCGCCGTGCCCAGCAACCCTGGCTCGAACTTCTATGCGCTCAGCAAAGACTTCGGCGAGCGTATGCTGCAGGAGCTGTGCCTCGCGGAAGTTGCGCTCGTCGCAACCTCATTGCGCTTTCCGGTGCTGATCGGCGAAAGCTGGATCGATCGCTTTACGAGCGGCGGCAGGCCCGTGCCGCGTTCGTCGTTCAACTTCGGTGAAGTGCTCGGCTACTTGATGTTCTCCGACGCAGCCGAGCTCGTGCGCGCGACGCTCGAAAAGCAGCTCCCGGGCTACCACCAGTACTACCCGGCGCAGACGCTCGAAGTGCGCGGCGTCGCGGTCGCGGAGTTGATTCGCGAGTTCTACTCGCACGTGCCGCTGCGCCGTCCGATCGAACAAATCGAGAGCCTCGTGGACCTGAGCGGCATCGCAGAGGACCTCGGTTGGGCGCCCAAGCACCGCGCAATCGTCGAGTTCGCCCCCTGAGAGCTTCTAACTTTGTTGAATCACGGGAGTTTTTGCTTAGTTCGAATCTGACTGGACGGTCAGCGCGGTTCTAGCTACATCACTTGTGTGTTCGTCTGACTGGACGGTCAGAGATTTTTACGCCTGCGGATTGTCTAATCGTTCGTCATTCTTGCCCCAGTCGAGGCCGCTCATGGATGTCCTTACCGATGTGCTCGAGACCGTTCGCGTAGTCGCAGCCTGCTACGGACGCCTGGAGGCGACGGCGCCCTGGGGAATTCGCGTCAAACCCGGCGATGACGCCAAATTCCACGTCGTGCTCGAAGGCCACGCGCGGTTGATCGTCGATGGCGTCGAAGATCCAATCGAGCTCAGCGCGGGCGACATCGTCGCGCTGCCGCACGGACACGCGCACTCCCTGGTCGATGACGCCGAAATCGCTGCGCAAGCGCTGGAAGAGCTTTTGGTCTGCCGTCCGCGCGGCGACAACAGCGTGCTCCGCGTCGGCGGCGGCGGGCAATCGGCGACGATCGTGAGCGGACGTTTCCGCTTCGAAGATCGCAAGAACAACCCGCTCTTGTCGGTGTTGCCGCCGGTAATCACTCTCAAGGGTGAGATGGGTAAATCGGTGCGTTGGCTCGAGCCGACGCTCAAGTTCATCGCTTGCGAGGCGCAATCCGGCCGCCCCGGTTCGCAAACCGTGATTGCGCGCCTAGCGGACGTGCTGTTCATTCAAATCGTGCGAGGCCATTTGGCGACTCTGCCGGCCAACGGCAGCGGCTGGCTGGGCGCGCTTTCGGACACGCAAATCGGCGCCGCGCTCGGCTTCATCCACCAAAGTCCGGAGCAAGATTGGACCGTGCAATCGCTGGCCGCCAAGGTCGCGATGTCGCGCTCGGCGTTCGCGTCGCGCTTCATGCGTTTGGTCGGCGAACCGCCGCTCTCGTACGTCACGCGCTGGCGCATGCAAAAAGCAGCCAGCATGCTGCGCGACGGCAAGCGAACGTTGGCCGAAGTCGCCGCCCAAGTCGGCTACGATTCGGAAGCCGCGTTCAGCAAAGCCTTCAAACGCGCCGTGGGGTCCGCGCCAGGCGCATACCGTCGCGCACTGAAGCCGGGGCTCGAAGTGGCTGCGTAACAAGAGTGCATTCGGCTCGCCCCGCGATTTCGGGCGAGTCGATCGTTCTTCTCGTCTCTTCTCGCGCGCCCCGGGTGCGCGCGAAGGTTCGCAAGCCGCATGCCCTTTCGCGCCCCGCCGCGCGCGAAGGCTCTCAGCCGTATGCCCGGAAATAAAACAAAGCTCCAGACTCGCGTGGCTGATCACGGATTAGTCGAGTAGGCACAGCCCAACGCGAGTCTGACCGGACAGGCGCCAGTCGCGTTGCTCGAGCCGCGAATGGCCAAGCACTATGCCCGCGCAGGGCAAAAAAAGTTAAAAGACGGCACGAGCAGGAGCAGGGACCAGGCTCGCAGTTGCCCGCCAGTCTGGCCGTTGGGCAACCCAACTCAAACCGGTCGCACGGCGCGGCGATAGCTCACCTTAGCTAGCGCCTCCTCGACGAGTGCGGCGCGGGCGCGCGGATCGCTTTCGAGCTCGGGAATCAAGATCAAGCGATGCGCGAGCACGGCGCCGGCAACGACGCGGACGTCGTCGGGGGTGACGAAGGGGCGTCCGTGCAGGACGGCGTGCGACTTCGCAGCGCGCAAAAGCCCGAGTGAAGCGCGCGGCGAAGCCCCCAAAATCACGCGCGGGTGATTGCGCGTAAAGCCGGAGAGCGCGACGGCATACTCGTAGATGTCGTCTTCGACGTGCACGCGCGCGGCGATCGATTGCAGTTGCAACACGTCCGGCGCCGAAAGCACGACGAACGGTTCGGGCGCGATGATGCCGTGCGAGCGCAGCATCAGGACTTCGTCGCGCTCGTTCGGGTAACCCATGTGCACGCGCACCAAAAAGCGATCAATTTGCGCCTCGGGCAAGGGATAGGTGCCCTCGAGATCGATCGGATTCTGCGTCGCGAGCACGAAGAAAGGATCGGGTAACTCGAAGCGATCGCCCTCGATCGTCACTTGCCGCTCTTGCATCGCTTCGAGCAACGCGGACTGCGTCTTGGCCGGCGCGCGGTTGATTTCGTCCGCGAGCAGTACGTTCGCGAAGATCGGCCCCGCGCGTAGCGAGAACGTGCCGTCTTTGGGATTGAGCACGTAGGTGCCGGTGATGTCCGCGGGCAACAGGTCCGGCGTGAATTGCACGCGCCGGATCGAAGAACCGAGGCTAGTCGCAAATGCTTTCACCAACGTCGTCTTGGCGATGCCGGGAACGCCTTCGAGGAGCACGTGCCCGCGCGCGAGCAGCGACACGATCATCAGCTCGACCGCGTTCGGATCGCCGATGTACACGCGGCTGACCTGTCGCCGCACCTCGCCGAGCCGCTCGCGCGCGGCCTCGATCTCACTGACGTTCAACGCTTGCATGTCGGGACAGAGTCGGTCTCTGCTCAGCGCGGGCTACGCTGCTCGATTTCGCCCAGAATCTCCAGCACCTTTCGGGACAGCTGAGCCAGGCGATCGCTCGCCATTTTCAGGCGCTTGCGCGAAAGCAGCGAGGCCTGTGCCCGCGAAAACTCCTGAAAGAGCCGGTTTACGTCCGCGATGCGCTCGCTGCCGAGCACGCGATTTCGGCTGAGTTCGCTCAAGATTTGCTCGGGCGAACTCAGCCGGACCAGGCCCAAGCGCTGGCACAGCGCGTCGCTCAGTGCCGAACGGAGCTCGAGCACGAGCAGCACCGGATCAGTGGTCGGAGCGGCCAACACGGCCGCACGGCCGGGGAGACCGCCCTGCGCGGCGAGCGGCGGGGCGAGCGCATAGCGCGGCATTGCGCGCCGGTAGAGCTTCACGCTGTAGGTCGTCGCCCAGAGCAGGACACCCGCGCAAGCGAACACGGCGAGCGCGAGCGCGAGCGCACCCGGCAACCCATTTTTGGCAAGGTCCGACACGAAATTCGCGAGTGTGTCCGACAAGCTCGATAGCTCGCCGAGCGCGCCGCGCGAGCCGCCGAAATGACCGCGCTGGCCGAAGTCGTTTGCTACGACGTAGAGCTTGCCGCCGCGGCTGATGCCCGAATCGTTTTCGACCAAGTACTTGACCAGGCCGCTCGCAAACGCGCGGTTGCCGGGATAGCGCAGCATCTCGTTGATCAACACCGACGGGTCGCCCATCGCGAACAAGCGACCGCTCTTCGCAATGATTCCGGTCACCGCCAATGTCGCGTCCGGCTCGCCGAGTGCGGGGATTTTCAGCACCTGAGTCAGGTTCGGGTGCACGAGCGCGGTCGGATGATTGGTGACCACGCGGTCCACGCCCGCGACTACCGGATGCCGATTTTGCTCCTGCCCAGCGACTTGCTCGACCGCGGGCACCGCGATGGCCAAATCCGGGTTATCGCGCAGTGACTGCGCGGGGTGGCGCGGGGCCTCGACGCGATGAATCTGGAAGCGCGCCAAGAAATGTTCGGCTTCTCCGCGGTCGTCGAGCACGGCCATGCGCCCGCCTGCTCGCAAAAAGGCGGAGAACTCATTGTAGTCGAGGTCGACTTCGGGGTGCAGGATCAGGAGCCCGTCGTCTTTGGTGAGCTGAGCAAAATCGATGCTCGCGACGACTTCGACGCGCGCTTTGCCCAGAATTTCCTGAGTCAGCCCGTAGAACTCACTCGTGCCTTCCCAGCTCGTGTCCGCGACCGCGAAGGCTTTGGCCCCAGCCGAAGCCGCCAAAAAGAGGAAAACCACTCCAGCAAGGACCGAAATTCCCGCGCGATGCAGGTCCCGCCACAGCCCGCCCGACGGCCGATCTGCCGCGCCGCACGCTAACGAAATCGCCATCTCAGCCGTACTCTAGCGGCGAAAGCGGCCGCGTTTTTGCGCGGCGGCCGAGGCCTCATCTGACACCTACCACACCGTGGGCCGAAAAGCTCAAGCTTCCCATGAACTTGACCCGAGTCTAAGCGTGGCTAAAGTTCAAGAGTATTCCCCCGGCGCAAGCCTGATAGAAAGCGAGGACTCGGCGATGCTTCCTCCGTTCATAATTGATCAGATTCGGCGACGGGAAGAGGACGTCCAGCGGCGCCAGGAGCTCGATCGACCGCGCCTCGAATTGCCGCTCGACGTGTACCATCATCCCGCGCCGGAACCGAAGCCCAGCGAAGAAGACGCGAGCGAACGCGGCGTCGTGATTTTAGATTTGGGCTGAGTTTCGAAAAAGTACCCTGCCACGCTGAGGCGTGACCGCGACGATTTGTTTCGCGTGCACGAGGGCGTGAGGAACCCGACGCGTACTGAACGCGGGTGATTGCAAGCGAACGATCACGGTGTAGGCTGCGCCCGCGCATGCGTCTCCGGTTACTTTTCGCGGCAGTTTCCCCGCTGCTTCTCTGCTCGTGCTTCTCGCCAGGAGACGGTGAGCCCCCGCCGCTCAACGACTTGTATTTCCCGACCGGGCTCGCACTCGATGTGATTCCGAATCCGGACGGCACACCGTCGAGCAAACCCGAACACCTGTTCATCGCGAGCAGTGATTTCGATTTGCAGTTCCGCGCCTCCGCGCTCGCGGCGTACGACCTGGACGCGCTGAGTCTGCTCGTGCCGGCAAGTTGCAACACCGACGCGGACTGCAGCGGCGGCAAAGTCTGCGACAACGCCTCGATCGATCCGAGCTACTTCTGTGTCG
>DASYCL010000129.1:0-2656 GCA_036500245.1 Polyangiaceae bacterium
GAAGCGCGCGCGATCTGCCCAGTCCAGCACGCAATGCACGAGGCCTTGGCCGGTGGCTTTTTCGCGGCCAAAAGTGCCGCCGCTACTCACGGGCTTGCCGGTGACGACGCCCATCACGCTCTGGCGCGAAACCATGCCGAACGAGTTCATGTACGTGTCGAGCGCCCAAGCCATAGTCTGCGCGTTGGTGCCCACGTCCGGCGCGGGGATGTCGTAGTCGGGGCCGATGTTGGCGCCGAGCGAATGGAAAAAGCGGCGCGTGATGCGCGCGACCTCGGTCTTCGACACGCCGCGCGGATCGAATTTAATGCCGCCTTTGCCGCCGCCGAACGGCAGATTCATCAGCGAGCACTTCCACGTCATCATCGCGGCGAGCGCTTTGAAATCGTCGAGCGACGCGCTCTCGTGGTAGCGCATCCCGCCTTTGTACGGGCCGAGGATGTTCGAATGCTGAATGCGGTAGCCTTTGAACAGGCGATATTCACCGTTATCCATTCGCACCGGGAAGTTGACGATGATCTCGTTCTTCGGTTGCCGAAGGATGCTGCGGATGTACTCGGGCAGCGAAATGATTTTGGCGGCGTCGTCCAAGTAGCCTTGGATGACCTTGAAGAATTCGTAACGCGGCGCTTGGGAGGTGGGGCCTTGGGTCGAACTGGGTGGGAGCGACTGCATGCCTTTATTGTCCCAGCTACGGTTCAGGTCCGCAAAAGGTTAACTTCTCACAGCAAAACGAGGCCTCTATGCCGCCTCGACACTGTTAGCCGCGCACCCCAACCCACAAGACATATAGATAAACAATCGGCGCGACCACGATCAGCGCGTCGATGCGATCGAGCATGCCGCCGTGTCCGGGCACGATACTGCCCGAGTCTTTGATGCCCGTGGAACGCTTCAGGAGTGATTCCACCAAATCTCCGCATTGACCGAGCGCGCCTGCGACGAGGCCGAGCAACAATGCATGGGCGAGCGGGATGCTCTTCAAATAAAAGAGGTGACCGAGCAGCGCGCCGAGCTCCGCGCCGACGAGAGCGCCCACGAAACCGGCGCGCGTCTTCTTCGGGCTGACGGCTTCGTACAGCTTGGTCTTGCCGAGGAATCGGCCGAAAAAGTAGCCGCCTGTGTCGGCGAGCCAGGCGAACGTGAGGCACATGAATACATAGCTCGGTCCGACCGAGCCCGCGTCGCGACGCAGCAGCGCGAGCGCCGTCAGCATGCCGCCGAGGTACAGCGGCGCGCCGACACCCGCGAACGTGCGCAACGCCGACGTCGGGATTTCGCCGAGTCGCCAGAGCGGCACCATCAAGCCGAGCAGCGGCACGACGAACAGCACCGTCAGCAGCACGCGTCCGTCGTCGCTCCCAAAATAAAGCGAAGCCGAAGTCGCGAGCGTCGTGATGATGCCGATCGCGCGCGAGACGCCGTCGTTTGGGTGCGTCATGCGAAAGAACTCGTCGGCCGCGATGCCGGCCGCGACCAGCACCAATACGAAGAAACCCCAGGCGGGCCCGAGAAACAAAAGCCACATCAGAGGTGGCACCACGACGGCAGCGGTCAGGAGACGAACTTTGAGGTTGCTCGCGGCCAAGACGCCCCTCGGTATCAGCTTTTTGGGGCCCCGACCCCAAAAATTCTTTCCTGGCTCGGTTCTGGTTGCTCGACTTGCGGCGAGGTCCTTCCGCCGTTAAACCGCGGGCGCGTGTCGAGATGAAGTTTCCCGTGGCCTTTTTCCGGCGGCGTCGGCTGCTGATTGGGTTCGTGGCGCTCGCCGCCGCGGCGTCGCGTGTCGGCTCGCCCAAGCCGCCCGAGCGCACCGTCGAAGGGCTGGCCGAGCTACTCGGCGGCGCGATCGACGGCAGCGTCAAGCCGGATGAAGTGATTTGGGAGCAGAGCCCGGGCGCGTTCGAGGAGCTGTTACTCGGGCGCCGGGTTTTATTTTTGGGTAGAGCCAAGCGCGGCGCGGCGCGTGATTTGTACCGCGCGCGCGTGCGCGTCACGCTCGACGGACAGCCGCTCTCGGTCAGCGCCGTGCGCAACATCACCGACACCCCCGTGGGTGACGACGCAGCGCTCGAAGCGCGCGGCGATCGCGCCACCTTCGCCACGCTCGCCTACGGCAAGATCCAGGGCCTCAGCGTGCTCGACCTGAACGGCATTCGCTCGAGCGATCGCCCGACTGGATTTTTCAACCGCGTCGCGCTCGCGATCAATTCCTACCAAGACACGGGCAGCTTGGCCGGCATCGGCCGCACGAACATCGTCTTGGACGTGCCGGCGCAGAGCGCGAAGCTCACGCTCGATCCGCCGAGCCTCGACGTCGATTTCAACGACAACGGTCGCGGCGTGCACTACGAAACCGAACAGCGCACGCTGCACGCGGTCGATGGCGGTGAAGCGTACGCCGCGCGCGTCGTGCCAGAGGTGCACGTGCCGAAGCCGCTCGTACTTTGGCTCGTGGATACGGTGCGCGCCGAAGTCGGACCGGAGCCGATCGCGTGGCTCGAAAATAAGGTTTTCGGCGCGAAAGACAGCCTCAAACGCGCGAGCTTCAACTTGCTCGCTTCGAAGCAAGAAACCGCGCTCAAAGCCACGCCGGCGGAACAAGTCGTCGCCAAGGTGCTCGACGCGAGCGATTTCGCGCACGCCGCCGACTCTT
>DASYCL010000130.1:0-4365 GCA_036500245.1 Polyangiaceae bacterium
GCAACGCGCCGCACTAGCCGACACTCGCGTCGCGCACCGTCCAGCTCGTTCTCGCCAATCCCGTCAAGCGCGTGGCCCAAAGTTTGCTGTTCATCGAGTCATGGCCCCGCTCGATCGCAATTCCTCCGTCAGTGACGATGACTACAACCCACACGGCGAACACGTCGTCGAGATTCCGGCGCGCCACTTGGACGCCGAAACGCCGCACAAGCGCTCGTACGCCACCCTCGGCGTCGCGGTGTTCATCGGCACGGCCGGCGTCATGATCCTCGCGGGGCTCGCGCTCGACCATTCCGTGCGCGAAACAGTCGATAGTTCGCGGCAAAACGAGCTGCGCGACGGCTGGCAAACGCTCAGCGCGATCGCTGCCGAGGGCGCCGAAGCCGATCAAATGGCAGCGGCCGCTGCGGCCGCGTCTGCGCGCGCCGCGCCGACTCCAGTCGAGGTCTTGCCCGTCGTGCAATCGCCGGCGGCGACGGTGGTCGTCGTGCCGGTGCCCGGCGCGAGCGCGAATCAAAGCACGAATCAGGCTCCGGCAGCTGCAACTACGAATGCCGCGCCGACGCCGACCACGGTGCCAGTGCCCGTGCCTGCATTGCCCAATGCCGCAATCGCGCCGCAATCATTCCCGAACGCGGCGGTCGTGACTCCGAACGGAACACCCGCCGCGCCGGTCGCACTTCCAACACCGAACGCCGCGAGCGCGAGCGTGCCCGCGACGAACCCAGTGACGCCGATCCCGAACGGCACCGTACCAGCATCGCCTCCGATTCAATCCGTGCCCACCGGCGCAGTGCCGCCAGCGCCGTTCCCAGCAAGCCAGCAATGCGGCATCACCACCTGCAATCTCGGCAGCGTTTGTTGCAACCCGAGCTGCGGCATTTGCACCGCGCCCGGTGCCGCGTGTCCGCTTCGACCCTGCCGGTGATGTTCACTCTGCGCACGGCGCGCTCACGGGATTTCTCACCGCGACCGCCTCGGGCACGAGCCCTTGCGGCACTTTCCAAGGCGCGGTGCCCGCCGTACCGCGCAGCGCAATTTGTGGCGTTGCGAGCGTGCCGCCGATTTGCAAACCGGAGAAAGTCGGCTTCGTGGGATCCGAATTGATGCTGATCAACGTCCGCGTGAACGGTTCGTACGCGATCGTTCCCACGATGTTGTCGGCCGAAGCCGGGTCGAACGCGACCACGGTGTCGGGCGCCGCGAGCGGCACTGCGTACAAAAGCGCGGCGTTCGCCAGCTCGCCGGTGAACAAGCGATCCGCACACGGGTCGAGCGCGACCGTCGTCATCGTGATCGTGTTCGTCGGATCGAGCTTCTTCGTCGCGGTTTCGAGCGAGAATTTCAGGGTTGGAGGCACGGCGGCGCCGCTATTCTCGTCGAACAAAAAGATGCTCGCGTGCGTGTCGAGCTGGCGCCGGGGCGGCAGCACGATAGCGACGTTGTGACCACCGCTCGGTTGCACCCCGAGCGTGCCGTCGGAGCCGTCGCGATCGATTTGCGCGAGCGGCGTAATCGCATCGAGTGAAAACGCGAGATCCGTATCCGTCGCTCCGACACCGAGTGACGATTCGTATACCGTGCACGGGACTTCGGTTCCGGCGTCCGACGCGGAGCAATTCTCGCTCACGTCATCCAAGTTGTCGTGCAAGAAGAACACGCGCCCGCCCGCGCTTTGCCCGGCGTTCGGTGCACCCGCCGCATTCACGAGCGCATAGCGATACGGAATCGTCAGTGTGCCGATCGGTTTTACTATACCCGAGGTGTCGAGCAGCACGAGCTCGTCGTCTGCCGTAGAGAGACCCGCGTGCGTCGCCGTGCGGTACAAAATCCGCTGATTTAGCAGAACGACCGTGTTTTGGTTGGTTGGCTTCGGCACACTCGCGCTTTGCTCGACGGCGAAACCCGTGGTCGTCATGCTGCCGATGAGTAGTGACGCCGGGCCTGCGCTCGTGCCGGTGAACACGAACCATTTGTCGCGCGCCGCTTCGTAAGCGACCTCGAGCACCGGCAGCGACGATTGCGTGCGCGCGATCTCGTGGCCATCGGTCGGGTCGAGCAAGACCACGAAGTGTTGGGTCGTGGGGCTTTCTACCGTTGTGCCGACCACGACCAATCCGTTCGTGATCGGTGCGCCCGGGGCGCCGCTTCCGCCACCTTCGCCAGCGGCACCCGCTTCGCCAGCGGCCCCCGCGTTTGCCGAGCCAGCGGCAGAAGCGCCGCTCGTACCGACCGCGCGCGATCCAGCCGTGGCGCTTTCTCCGCCGAAACCCGCTTCGATTGCGCCGGCGGCCCCGGATGCTCCGCCCGAGCCGTGCGGCGAATCACTCGAAGAGCCGCCACACGATGCGACCACGCAGCAGGCGACGCAGCTCAAAACCAACGCGCGCGCGAGAAGCATCTCGATGCGGAGTAGCTCAGAGCAACGCCTAGTGCAATTCGGCGTGATTTTCGCGCGAGCCTGCGCACTCGCTCGGTTTCGGATTTCGTAACAATGCGCGAGGCCGTCCCGCGACGCCGAAGGCTGTGCCGCAATCCGCCGCGCCGCGTGACCATCAATAAAAAATCAAACCAGGAGACTATTGCGCCGCTTTGAAGCCGTTGAGCGGGTTGCCGTAGAACGCGTCCGACTTCCACGCGGTCTTGTTCCACTTGCCGTCTTGGTCGCCGAGGACTTGCACGGGCACGATCACGCGGTCGTCACCCAAGCTGTTCGAGGTCGCGATGCCGTTGTCGAACTTACCGTCCGGCGAGACCGTGAATTTGATCGAGCGCGCGAGGTGACTTTGCCACAGCACCTTGATCTCGTAGCTTCCCGGATTCTTCGCGAGCACGAACATGTCCTCGAGCCCAGTGCCATCCTTGACTTTGTTCCACGCGACCACGTTCGGAAAATCGCAGTGCATGCGCGTCCACTTTGCTTTTTGTGGCACTGAGTCGTCCACCGACTGATTGGTTTGTTTTTCGATTTCGCTATCGCAGCTCGCTTGGCCGATCTGCATGCCTTGCCGGGTTATTTTTCCGACCTCTTTGCCGTTGAAAAACAGGTGCGGCTCGAAACGACCCTCGTCCCCGCGCACCCAAAAAGAGGCGTGAAAACCCGGCAAATCCCAGCCGCGCACGTCGTCTTTGCTCAGATACAGGTAGCCGATCGGCAGGTTCCAATCGTCGTCCACGTAGAAGACGAATTTGTTCGCGGCCTTCGGCCCGTGCTCGTTGGACTTGGACTTCGCGACGCTCATCTTGCCGTTGAATAGCGTCGCATCGGTGTTGCTGAGCTCATTGCGCATCTTGATCGTAAAGCTCACCTTGCCCGTGTACTGGCTGCTCTTTTCCTCCGGCACGTCGCGCCCACCGCAGCGCACGTCGAGGTAGCGACCCTTGAGAATTTCTTGGGTCGGGCAATCGAACTTCACGCTTCCCGCGCTCGGGATGTTGAAGTCCACGTACAGCTGCGCGCCACTCGGGATCGGTCCGAAGACCCGGAAATCGATCTTTGGCACCCAGCTCCACTTGTCGAAATCTTTTTTGTAAGAGTCGAGCGTCAAGGCATTCACTTGCACCCAATCTTTGGCGACGGTCGGACCTGCGTCGGCCGCGAAAGAGCGCTCTGAGGCGCCCACCGTCGCTGAAGCCACTGTTGAAATCAGCAGAAAATCCCGCACCAATTTGCTCTTTTTTGACACCACACACCTCGACATTTGGGTACTTCGTCCCGCCCCGACTCTCGAGATGCTACACGAGCTCGCACTCGCGATCGTCGCTCCGCGCGTTCAAAAGGGTTTACGTAAACGGCAGAACACGCGCGCGTTTTGCGTCGATAGAAATCGCTCGCGAAGGCTCGGAGTGCACGCTGTGTACGCCGTCGGTGACGCGCTCGATGATCTCGTACAAGCCGTCACTCGGCAGGCGGCGATAGCCGGACCAGGCGGCAGAAGCGAGATTGCCGTCCGTCAGGTGTTCCAGCTTGGCCGGCCGAGCCTCCTCAGTGTCGGGACCGAACGCAGAGACCTGATTTTCGGGCATGGACCGGCTCCAGGGTGCAGCGGGTACGTGCGCGCCGCGCAACAACTTCGTAGCTTTGCGGTGAAGAGCGTGCGTCAAACGAGCGCGTGTTACGATCGGCGCATGGCAGTCAGCGCGAAACGCGCGCGCGAGCTGGCGCTCGCCCTCGCAAACGCGAGCCAAGCGCCGCACTTCGATCGCACCGCGTTTCGGACGCCGCGCCGCATTTTCGCGACCTTGGCGCGTAGCGGCGTCGACATGAATTTCATGTTCGACCACGCGCAGCAAAAAAAATTCTGCGAGCTCGCGCCCGAAGCGATCTCCCCGGTTGCCGGCGGCTGGGGGCGCATGGGCGCGACG
>DASYCL010000131.1:0-4868 GCA_036500245.1 Polyangiaceae bacterium
CGTCACGGAGGCTAGTCGTCGGGGGCGCTGCCCCCGCGCCCGCTGAAGTGAATTCAGCGGGGCCCCACCCCCGGTTTCGGGGCCCCGACCCCGAAACGATTCTTCTTCTGCTGAGACACGCAATTCAAGGAGCGATCGAAAGATGAATAGGTTCGTGAGTCGCAGAACGGTCTTGCGTGGCGCAGGCGTCGCTCTGACTTTGCCGTGGCTGGAGTCTTTGGCTCCGCGCGCGGCGCGGGCGCAAGCCGTGACCTACCCGCAGCGCTTCCTGCCGATCTTCTTCCCCAACGGCTCGGCCGAATTCTGGGAGCCGGCTGCGGTCGGCCAAGGAGATGCTTGGCAGCTCTCGCCGATCCTCGATCCGTTTCAGGCCTTGAAGCAGAAGATGATCGTGCTCTCCAACATGGAGAACTACACGCCGTTCAAGGTGCTCGCGGGCGTCGCGACGTTGAACCCGAGCCACGGCCAGTGTCCTGGCGCGTTCCTCGCGTGCGTGGACGCGAACGTCGTGCGCCAGCAGCTCAACGTGCAGCAGGCGAACGGCATTTCAGTCGACCAAGTGATCGCACAGAGCACGGCGTACGCTACGGCGACCGCGAAGCAGTCGATGCAAGTCGGCTTGTCGACGGTGTTCAGCTACTGCGACGGCAAGGACTGCTCGGTGAGCCGCAGCGTCAGCTGGAAGAGCGCCACTGAGCCGACCTACAAAGACGTCGATCCGGGCACGATTTTCGATGAAATCGTGGGCGCGACTAGCATGAGCAATCCGACCATGCCGGATCCGCAGGCCGCACAACGGCGCGCGCTCGGCAAGAGCGTGCTCGACGCGGTGCTCGAGAACGCGACGCGCACGCGCGGCAAGCTCGGCAAAGCCGATCAGATGAAGCTCGACGAGTTCTTGGCTTCGGTGCGCACGGTCGAAACGAACGTCACGAGCACTTCCACCGCCGTCACTTCGGCGAATTGCCAAATCGGCACGCGGCCGACCATGACCGCGACTCCGTCCGGCATTCCGGACAACGTGGCCGGCGGCTACAGCAAAGAAACGCACGCCAACTTGATGAACGATCTGATCGTCATGGCGTTCCAATGCGACGTCACGCGCGTGATCAGCTACATGCTCGAAGACGAGCGCTCCGAGTTCATTTATTCGCATGTGCCGCTCCGCCAATTCACCACCGGCGGTTCGACGCCGATGACAAACTCCACGCAAGTTTGCGGCAACTACCACGGCGCGCAGCACGCAAGCCCTACCGACAACGGCTTTGCCACGATCAATTGGTGGCAATCGACCAAAGTCGCGGACCTTTGCTCGCGCCTCGACATGATTCAAGACGGCGCGGGCGTGACCGCGCTCGACAACACGGTCGTGATGTATGCGGCCGCGATGCACGGCGGCAATCACCAATCGAACCAATTGCCGATCGCGCTGATCGGCGGCGGCGGCGGCTCACTCGCCACCAACCAGCACATCAAATTCCCGGACACCCCCGGCGATCGCCCCGTGCGCGACCTCTACTACACGCTGCTCAATAAAACCTACGGCCAGAACGTCGCAAGCTTCGGCACGCACTCAATGGGCGTCCCGAACGCGTACATTGACGGGCTGACCAAGACCTGACTGCTGGTCACGTTCGCTCCTTCTCTTTCGGCGCCGGAGCGCGGGCGAAGGGCTCGGGCCGAACGCACGGAAATAAAACAAAGCTACCGATTCGCCGGGCTGATCACGGTTTTCGAAAGAAGGGCGGCCAAGTTAGAACTGACCGAACAGGCGCCCGTCGCGCTGCAACATGCGCGAGCGGCCAAACGCTGTGCACGCGCAGGGCCAAAAATCCCAAAGCCGCGATGAAAGTCAGAAGCAATGCAGCGGGACGACAGTCGAGTCCCGCGCCTAGCGCGCCCGACTCAGCGCGAACCACAGCGTGCCCGCAAAGAGCAGCGCGATCGCGGCCGGCACGAGCAACTTTTTCCACCAAACTTCCGGCGCGGCGATCGCGGTCGATTTGGTTTTGGGGTTGCCTTCGTCGACTGTGTCGCGCGCGGCGGCGGCGCGTTCGCGCCGTGCGCGTTTGGCCGCGCGCTGTTCGTCGTTCGCCTTCGCGCTCTTCGTCGCTCGCTTCGTCTCTTTGGCTTCGGCTCGCGCGCGTTCGCGGCGTTCTTCGTCGCGCGCTCGACGCTCGACACTCGCTTTTTGCTCGGCTGCGAGCAATTCTTCGCGTTGACGACGCTCGTCCTCGCGGCGCGCCGTTTTGCGCTCTTGCTTGCGCACGGACTTTTGCTGCGCTTCATGGGCGCGGCGCTTGCGCTCGGCTTCGCGGCGCTCGCGCTTACTGGCACGAAGCGGTTGCGCTCCGGGTTGCACCGGTTGCACGACTGCGCGAGCGGTGCTCGGCCGCGTTTGACTCGGTCGTGTCGCGTTAGCGCGCGTTTGGGTCGCGCGGGGCTGGGTGGTCGGCGTCGCGATCGCCGGAGGCGGGACCGAATCCCATTCGGCGTCTACCTCGGCCAAGGCCGCGGGCAGCGGAGCGGAGTGCGGCGAGAGCGAAACCGGAGGCTCGTCCACGTCGTCCCAGCCCGCATCCAGGCCTTCGGCCAGCTCGTCCAGTTTGCTTTCCAACGCGGCGTGAGGGGATTTCGTCGACATGCTTCGAGAGAGCGCGCAGCTTAGCGCGCCAACGCCGGGCTTGTCTCGGCCGATGCGCGCGAAATCCCGGGAAATCCCCGGAATTTTTCGAGCGTGCTCGATCTCGCGATCCGAAACCGCGCGTCGGGCGTAATCCGGACGAGGGCAATTCGACAATGGCCGACACGATTCGCATCACTGCCAGTCTTCGTATCAAGAGCGCGCCGAGCCGCGTGCGCGAGCAGTATCGCGATATCGATCATCACATCCGAAATAACGTCCACCCGAGCATCCACTATCAATGGGAGCCGAGCGCGGCAGGCGAACGCAAAATTCGCACGACGTTTCGCATCCTCGGCGTACCGCAATTCGACGTTTCACTGCTCGAAGACGCGCCGGACGGCTCGTTCGTGTTTGGTCTCCGCCTGTGACGGCAACATCGACAGCGCGGAACGCGACGCGATTGCCCGCGCAGCGACATTGCTCGACGCGAGCGGAGCTGCACTAGAACCCTCGAATTTGCTCGATCGCTGCGCCAAGCTCGCCGAAGGCGAACCCATCAAAACCGAGCTCGATCGCGTCGGCACCGAGCTGCGCGCCGCTGAAATGGCCGGCGAGGGCGTCAAAGTAGCGGCCGTCATTGCGCTGGTGAGCCAAGGCATGTCCTTGGGCGAGTTCGCCGCACTACGTCGCTTGGCAGAAGCCGCGGCCTTGCCCGAAGAAGCACTCGCCGCGCTGATCGCCGACGCGGATCGAGCGCTCAACGCCACCTGAGCAATGCGCGTTTGGTTTGAGGTTCAGCGCGGACGTCGCGGCTCGCACTGGTAGCCCGCGTCACTCGCATTTCGTTGAACCTCTTTTGCCACGTGTTTCCCACGAGCGCGCTCGCTTCGCGTGTGTGCGTCCGCACTACAAGCACCTTCTTCTCTGACGCTAGTTGCTCCATTTTCCTTTCGCGATCGCATGTCTAGAGTTAGACCAGGAGCAAGTGACGTCGCGCGGCGCTCGGGGCTTTCGCTGCTTTCTCGGGTGAGCGCGGCTGCGCGCTCAATTTTCGCGAACCCGCGGAGTGCCCATGATCGCATTTCAGCGTCGAGCTGTTTCGTCCGACCAAATCCAAAAATACCCCAATTTTCGCCTAATTCGTGGCTCCGCGCTGCTCGCCGCACTCGTGTTCGCGTTCGGCTGCGGCTCGAAGAACGGCACCAGTAAGGTGGACGGCGCGGGCGCAAGCGCCGGCAACGGCTCGGCTGGTACGAGCGGCAATAGCGCCGGCAGCTCGGGCATCATCGTGCCGGACGGCGGCGGCATCGACGCGGACGGCGGCGGCGCCGTGAGCGACTTGAGCGTCACGCCCGCGAATCCCGAAATCGACGTCACGATCGCCAACGGCATGGTCACGAGCATCACCGGCGGCGCTGACGCCAAAGGCACGATCGCATTCCAAGCTCAAAGCGGCGGCATGATGGTGCCCGCCGTGTGGTCGATCGACCGCGGTGAGCTCGGCACGCTGGACGTGAGCGGCGGCGGCTTCGTCCCGAACGGCAACTTTGGTGGCGTCGGAATCGTATCGGCGCTCTACGGCAAAGCCGTCGCGACCACGAAAGTGACGATCAAGCTCACCATCACGCAAAACGGCGGCTCGTGGGACCCGACCACGACCACGCCGGGCGTCGGCGGTATCGGCGGCGTGGGCGGCGAAGCGCCGGGCGCCGCGATCGACGACATGACCCAAAAGCTCCTGCTCGGAACCGCACAAATGCCGGCCAATCCGGGCGAGTTCGGCCTGCTCTATCCGTATGACGGCACGGTTTGGCCGCGCGGCGTGTTTGCTCCGCTCCTGCAATGGCAAACGACGCACATGTCGAGCGCGATCTACGTGCATCTGTCGCAAGCGAACTACGATTTCCAGGGTTTTTACACGAGCGCGAACGTCGCGCGCGAGCACATCGATCAGAAGGCGTGGCAAGTCGCGACCAACGCCAACGGCGGCGACAAACTCCACGTCGAGGTTCGAATCACGGACGGCACCGCCGTTTACGGCCCAGTGTCGGAGGATTGGATCGTCGCGTCGAGCCCGCTCAAGGGCACCGTTTACTACAACTCTTATTCGACGACGCTCGCCGATCAAATCCCGAACGCGCCCGCGGCGGCGGCGATCCTCGCGATCAAACCCGGGCGCAGCGATCCGGAGCTTGCGCTCCCCGGTGCGAAAGACAAATGCATCGTTTGCCACACCGTCTCG
>DASYCL010000132.1:0-5135 GCA_036500245.1 Polyangiaceae bacterium
AGAATCCGCCGGGTTGACCTTGCGATAGGTCGGCGGGCTCGGCAGGTTTTTCGGCAACTGGCCGCCGGCGGCATTGATCGCCGCCTGTACGTCGTTCGCAGCACCATCGATGGCGCGGTTCAGATCGAACTGAATCGTAACGGATGTCGAACCGAGCGAACTCGTCGAGGTCAATTGGGCGACACCGGGAATCTGCGCGAACTGCCGCTCCAGCGGCTGCGCGACCGACGACGCCATCGTCTCCGGGCTCGCGCCGGGCAGGCTCGCGCTCACGGAAATCGTGGGAAAATCGACGCGCGGGAGCGGTGAAACGGGGAGCAGCGTGTACGCCCACGCGCCCGCGAGTAAGACGCCGATGGCCAGCAGCGTGGTCGCGATTGGCCGGTGGATGAACGGCCCGGCGATGTTCATGTGGCTTCCGCTGCGGGCCGGGGCGCCTTTGCCTTTTCAGCTTGGTCTCGCTCGCCCTTGTCGCGAGACAGGAAGCGCCCGACCCGCTCCATGTACAGGTAGATCACCGGTGTGGTGTAGAGCGTGAGCACTTGCGAGATGAGCAACCCGCCGACGATCGAGATGCCGAGCGGGCGACGCAGCTCCGACCCAGTGCCGCTGCCGAGCGCGAGCGGCAAACCGCCGAGCAGGGCTGCCAGCGTCGTCATCATGATCGGACGGAAGCGCAACAGACACGCTTGATGGATCGATTCTTCGGGCGACATGCCGTGATCGCGTTCTGCTTCGAGCGCAAAATCGATCATCATGATCGCGTTCTTCTTCACGATGCCAATCAACAAGATGATGCCGATCAGCGCGATCACGCTGAACTCACTGCCGCACAACATCAGCGCCAAGAGCGCACCGACGCCGGCGGACGGCAGCGTGGACAAGATCGTGATCGGGTGGATGTAGCTTTCGTACAGCACCCCCAGCACGATGTAGACGGTGATCAAAGCAGCCAAAATCAAGACCGGTTCACTCGACAGCGAATCGCCGAACGCGCGCGCCGTGCCGGCGAAATCAGCGTGCACTCCGGGTGGCAAACCGATCTGATCTTCGATTCGATGAATCGCCTCGACCGCGTCCCCGAGCGAGCCTTTGGCCAAGTTGAACGAGAGCGTGACCGCGGGGAATTGCCCTTGGTGGCTGAGCGCGAGCGGCGCCGTCGTGTTCGAGAAATGCACGAACGTGGAGAGCGGCACCGAATCACCGTTCGGCGCGTGCACGTACAAGCGCTGGAGCGATTTCGGATCTTTGCGCGCCTCGGGCTTCACCTCTAAGATCACGCGGTAGAGATTCAGCTGCGTGAAGATGGTGGAGACTTGGCGCTGGCCGTAGGCGTCATAGAGCGTGTCGTCGATCAGCTGCGGGGAGATGCCGAGCCGCGAAGCCGTGTCGCGATCGATGTCTAGGCTGAGTTGAGGCCCGGCCGTCTCTTGGTCGCTCGCGACGTCCGCGAGCTCCGGCAGCGTTTTCATCTTGTCCAGCATCTTGCTGGACCATTCGTCGAGCTCGGCCGAGTCCGCATCTTCGAGCGTATATTGGTATTGCGTGCGCCCGACGCGGCTGTCGACCTGCAGGTCTTGCACCGATTGCAAATGCGTATCGACCCCGGTGATCTCAGCCAATTTCGGCTTCAAACGAGCGATGATCTCTTCGCTCGACGCGCTGCGATCTTTGCGCGGTTTCAGCGTGATCGAGAGCCGGCCGCTGTTCGTGGTCGGGTTCGTGCCGTCCGCGCCGATGAACGAGATCACGTGATCGACGTCCGGATCCTGGCGCACGACGTCCGAGAGCTGCTCTTCGAGCGCCATCATGCGCGGAAACGAGACGTCCGGCGCGGCCTCGGTCACGCCGGTGATGAGCCCGGTGTCTTGCTGTGGAAAGAAGCCCTTGGGCACGACCCAAGCCACGAACAGCGTGAGGCCGAGGGTCGCGATCGTGACCAGCAAGGTCGTGCGCTGGTGGGCGAGCACCCACTTCAGGCCTTTGTCGTAAATCGCGACCATCCACTCGAAGGCTTTTTCGGACCAGCGGTGGAATGCGCCTTGCTGCTCGATCGGCGGCTCCGGGCGCAGCAAGAACGCGCACATCATCGGGGTGAGCGTGAGCGACAGCAACGCCGAGACGCCGATCGCGACGCTCAGGGTCACCGCGAACTCGCGGAACAATCGGCCCACGATGCCGCCCATGAACAAGAGCGGAATCAATACCGCCACCAACGAAACCGTGAGCGACACGATGGTGAAGCCGATTTGCTTCGAACCTTTGAGCGCGGCTTCGAACGGAGATTCGCCTTCCTCGATGTAGCGCGCGATGTTTTCGATCATCACGATCGCGTCGTCCACGACGAATCCGGTCGAGATCGTGAGCGCCATCAAGGACAGATTGTCCAGGCTGTAACCGAGCAGGTACATCACGCCGAACGTGCCGACGAGCGACAGCGGCACGACCAAGCTCGGGATCGCGGTGGCGCGCAAGCTGCGCAAAAACACGTAAATCACCCCGACGACGAGGCCAATCGTGAGCAGCAACGTGAATTCGACGTCATCGACGGAAGCGCGCACGGTTTCGGTGCGATCGCTCAAGACTTTGGTTTGGATGTTCGACGGCAGCGACGCTTGCAGTTGCGGCAAGAGCGCCTTCACGCGATTCGCGACGTCGATCACGTTCGCGCCGGGCTGGCGCTGCACGTTCAAGATGATCGCGCGCTTTTGGTCGGCCCAGCCGGCGAGCTCCGCGTTTTCGACGCCGTCCTCCACGTTCGCGACTTCTTGCAAGCGGATCGGCGAGCCGTTTTTGTAGGCCAAGATGATCGGCCGAAACGACTCGGCTTTGTACAGCTGGTCGTCGGTCGCGATGGTGTAGCTCTGGCGCGGGCCGTCGAGCGTGCCTTTCGGTTGATTCACGTTCGCCGCCACGATGGCGCTCCGCACGTCTTCCAAGCTGAGCGCCGTGCCGGCGAGCGATTCGGGATCGACTTGGATGCGCACGGCCGGCTTTTGCCCGCCGTTCAAGGTCACCAAACCGACGCCCGAGACTTGCGAAATCTTCTGCGCGAGGATCGAGTCCGCGTAGTCGTCCACTTGGCTCAGCGCGAGCGTTTCCGAGCTCACGCTGAGCGTGAGGATCGGCGTGTCGGCAGGGTTGCTCTTGCTGTACGAGGGCGGCGTCGGCAGCGTCTTCGGCAGCAAATTGGAAGCGACGTTGATCGCCGCTTGCACGTCTTGCTCGGCGGCGTCGATGTTGCGTTCGAGCGTGAATTGCAGCGTAATTTGCGAGCTGCCGAAGCTCGACACGCTGGTCATTTGCGCCAGCGCCGGCACTTGACCGAACTGCCGCTCGAGCGGCGTGGTCACGGTCGCGGACATCGTCTGCGCGCTCGCGCCGGGCATGAACGTGGAGACGACGATGGTCGGATAGTCGACTTGCGGTAGCGCCGAGACCGGCAGGCTGCGGAACGCGACGATGCCGGCGATCAGGATGCCCATCACGAGCAGCGTCGTCGCCACGGGGCGGCGTACGAACGGTTCGGAAATGCTGCTCACTGCTGAGCTCCGCCGTGCTTCTTCTGCGCGCCTCCTCCGTTTTCATCCGGCGTTTTCGCGACGCTATCGGGTGAGCCGGGGGCTCCGCTGGATTCATGGCCGCCCTGCGGCAGCGCGCTTTGACGGATCGCGACTTTGGCGCCCGGCTTCAGCTGATTCTGGCCTTCGACCACGACTTTGTCGCCGACCGAGATGCCTTTGTTGATGATCGCCCACTGCTCCTGGATCGTGTCGACATCCACGTTGCGGAGACCCGCAGTCTGATCCGGATTCACGACGTACACGAACGTGCCTTGCGGTCCGCGCTGCACCGCGGGCGCCGGAATCGCCAGTACGCCCTTCCGCACCGCGAGGAGCAGGCGCGCGCGCACGAACTCGTTCGGCCACAACATCTTGTTCGGGTTCGGCACGATGCCCTTGAGCTTCACGGTCGCGGTGGTGACGTTCACTTGATTGTCGATCAGCGCGAGCTTGCCCTTGCCGAGGAGCTGTCCGCCGTCCCGGCTGTAGGCCTCGATTTCGAGGCCATTGCCGATCTCTTGGTTGATCTTCGGCAAATCATCTTGAGGCAGAGTGAAGATGATCGTCATCGGATCGAGCTGCGTGATCACGACGATGCCGTTCGGATCCGCGACGTGCACGATGTTGCCGGGATCGACGTTGCGCACGCCGGTCACGCCGTCCACCGGAGAGCGCACGTCGGTGTACGTCAGATTGAGCAGCGCGTTCTCGACTTGCGCTTGGTCCGACTTGATCGTGCCGGCGAGTTGGTCGGCTTGCGCCTGCATGTCGTCGAGCTGCTCTTGGGTCGCGAGGCCTTGCTCGTGGAGCGCCGTGTAGCGCTTGTAATTGACTTGCGCGTTTTTATATTGAGCTTGATCGCGCGCCAGCGCGGCCTGCATTTGGTGCACCGCGATGGCGAACGGTCGCGGATCGATGCGGGCGAGCAGATCGCCTTTTTTGACGCTCTGGCCTTCTTTGAACCCGACCTCGATGAGCGGCCCGTCCACCTGCGTGTGCACGGTGACGGTGACGAGCGGCACTGCGTTGCCCAAGCCATCGAGGAACACCGGCACGTCACGATTTTCCGCTGTCGTGATCACGACGGGGATTGGGCGCGATTCACCGCGTGCGCTGCCCGTCGGTGCCGCCGCGCTCTCTGCCGACTTCTTGTGGCGCACGAACAGCGCCGCGCCGATCAACGCCGCTACGCCGATCACTCCCAAAATCCAGCGCGCGGATTTCGATTGCGTGGCTTTGGGGTCGGAGGCGCGCGCTGCCGTGAGTTCCGTGGTCATCTATTTGCTTGGCTCGAAGATCGCGCGCTCCCAATCGAGAGCGATTTCCATGCCAGTTTGTAGAACTTGGCGGAGGTGCGCGAAAGCCCCCTACAAATATGGTCGCAAAGGGGTCACTAAGCGAGCGTTTTCAAGCGAAAATCTTGCGGGATCTGCGCCAAAGTGCCGAGTCCGAGGACGCGGTTCGCGCGCGCGTCGTCGGCGCTTAATGAAGAATGCGGAGACGATGCGCGTCGGGTCCGCGCGCCCTGCTCGATGCGCTTCACCGAACCTGAGTGAGGCTCGCGAACGAGTC
>DASYCL010000133.1:0-1611 GCA_036500245.1 Polyangiaceae bacterium
GCCGTTCTTGCAGACGTTCTGGCCGCAGTCGACGACACCGTCGCCCATGACACCGCTGCACCTCGAGTCCGTAACGAAGCCGCAGTTCGCGTTCAACGCCGCGCAGGTCGAGGGACACGCGTTGGAATCACCGCCATTGCCGAGGCTGAAGCTGCCGCCGTTCGCGCCGCTCCCAGCGGTGCCGACGCTGCCATCCGGCGCGTTCAAACCATCTGTATTCACGACGTTCGGATTGCCGCACGCAGACGCGAAGGCGAACGAACCCACAACAACCAGGACTGCCGAGCTAAGCCACGCTTTCATGCGGAACTCCCACGAGCTGTGCACCTACGCGAACGCGGGCACGACCTCGAAACAATTAGTGCTAAGTGTCTCCCAAAATTTCGAGCACCGCAATCACTTGTTACTGGACGTGACGCTCCATATTTTTGGTTCACGCACTCAGTGTCGCGCGCCCCGGTGTAGAGCTCGGTCGCGCTTTCGAACGCTTCGGGCCTACATGTCGTACGCCCGGCGCTTCGCGGGCGCCGGGCAAGCACGCGCGGCGGTTCAGTTCCGCTTCGCCCATGTGAGCGCGCTTCGCGATCGATCACTCGCGCCGAGTCGAGTTTTTGGCTTTGCCCGTGACATTCTTGAGTAAGCGATCGATCGCTTGCTGGGCATCGGCACTGAGCGGACCATCTGTTTCTGGCTCGGAGCTCCGCTTTGCGCGCGTTTCCGGGCGCAACTTATCGAACCAAGCCCGCTGGGCATTGCGATCGTGATCGCGCCAGGTTCCATGCGGTAAATTGGCCGGGCCGCGATCATTCCAAGCGCTGAAAATCTGCCACGCGCGCGCGCCATCGAGCGGCGGGATCGGCATCAAGTTGATGGCCACGAGCCACAGATTCGTATCCGTGAATGTAAAGGCGACTTGTGCACCAAACCAGGTCTCTGGCGGAGCCAATCGCAGCCACAGCCGAGTGCCTGCGTAGAGGAGAAGCTGAGCCAGCACGCCGCCCCAGGCGATCGCGGCTTCCTCGAAGGGCGAGGCATTGCCCGACCAGTGACACGCGCCGCCGAGCCCGGTGAGCTCGACTTGCGTCAGATCATGCCCGAAGCGCTTCACCAAAATCGCATGGCCGAGCTCGTGCAAGAGGACGAGACACGGGAAGGCGACGAAGAAGCCCGGCAGCCAGCTGAATCGGCTGAACACCACGAGGCCGAGCAAGATGCTGAAGTGGAGCCGGATCGGCGCGCCACGGAAGCGCCCAACTTGCCAGTATCCACCACCAAACACCCTCAGATTGTAACACGTGGGGCACTGTGCCAGGCCAAGGCAATTGGGAAATGTAGTTGAGGAATCCGCGCGACGGCTTTGACGACGGGCGCCGGTTTGCGGAGACTCGGGGCGCGCAAATGACCAACTCACGCCTTTCCCAAATCGTGGCGCGCGGTAACGTCGCGGTCATCACCGGAGCCGCCAGCGGCATCGGGCTCGCCGCTGCATGTCGCTTTGCCGAGCTCGGCATGAAAGTCGTGCTTGCCGATCGCGCGGGCTCCGCGCTCGACGAAAGCGAGCACGCGGTTGCCGCCGCTGCGCCGAACGGCTCGCGCGATGTGCTCGCGATC
>DASYCL010000134.1:0-6498 GCA_036500245.1 Polyangiaceae bacterium
CCCAACGCTTCACACCTACTCGGCAAAGGCAATCAGCTGCTCGAGACGAACAAGATCAGCTTCGATGTCCTCGGGAGCATCGATTTTGGCGGCGACTACCAAGACCTGTTTCCTGATACGGAAATCGTCGACCTCCAGGACCATCCAGTGCGTGTGCTGACGCTCGACAAGCAGATCGAGCTCAAGCAAAAACTCACGCGCCCCAAAGACAAATTCATGCTCATGCAACTCGAAGCCACGCGGGACGAACGAGAAAAAGCGCGTCAGCGCGGCGAGTGACGGGCCTCCGCGGACGGCGCAAGCCGGACGCTTGGGGGCCCGCGCGCCCGCAAGGTTGCGAAGCAACCGAGGACGCGCGCCGTGGCGCGACGAGATGCGCGCGGGGCATCCAGCAAAAATCGGCGATTAGCTGAAGCGCTTCGAGATCGCGTCCATCACGTCGCCGTATTTGGGCGGCAGCATGACGGGCGGATTGGCGAGCGTGGATTTGACGCTCGGGATCGTGCCTTCGTGATAGCCGACTTTGAATTCGGTGAATTTGAGGCCGTTCGCGGTGGAGACGCAGACCACGCGATCGCTTTTTTGGATCACGTTGCGGCTGACCAATTTTTCGAGCACCGCGAGCGCGACCGCGGTGTGCGGGCAGGTGTACATGCCGGTGCGATCGGCGCGCGCGGCGGCGTCCGCGAGCTCTTGTTCGCTCGCTTGTTCGACGATGCCATTCATTTCTTCGAGCGCGACGAGGGCGCGCGGCGCGCTCACCGGATTGCCGATTTGAATCGCGGTCGCTTGCGTCGGTTTGGCTTGGATCGCCTCGACTTCGCGCTTGCCGGCGGTCCAGGCGCGGTACATCGGGTTGGCGTTTTCGGCTTGCGCCACGACGAGCCGCGGGTAGCGCGAGATGATGCCGAGCTCGCGCATCATCTTGAAGCCGGCATACATCGCCGAAGCGTTGCCCATGTTGCCGCTCGGTAAGATGATCCAATCCGGGATTTGCCACTCGAACTGCTGCACGATCTCGATGCCGACGGTTTTCTGACCTTCGAGGCGGAGCGGGTTCATCGAGTTGGCGAGATAGACCTGACCTTCGGCGGCAAGCTCTTGCACGATCGCCATGCAGCCGTCGAAGTCCGTATCGAGCCCGAGCACGAGCGCGCCGTGCGCGACGGGTTGCACGAGCTGCGCGGTCGAGACTTTGTTACGCGGCAAGAGCACGACCACGGGCAAGCCCGCGGCCGCGCCGAACGCGGCCAAGGAAGCGCTGGTGTCGCCGGTCGAAGCGCAGGCGATCGCCTTCACTTTGAGGCCTTCTTGAATCGCCATGCGCACGACGCTGACCAGCACCGTCATGCCCAAATCCTTGAACGAACCGCTGTGGCTGTTGCCGCACAGCTTGACCCAGAGATCGGGCAAGCCGAGCTCGCGGCCGTAGCGGTCGGCCCAAAACAAATTCGTGCCGCCTTCGTACATCGAGACGATGAGCTCGTCCGAAATCTGCGGCATCACCCATTCGCGTTTGCCCCACACGCCCGAGCCGTAAGGCCACTGATTGTGCCGATAGCGATCGTCGAACAGCTTCATCCACGCGGGTCCGCTGCGATCCCTCAACGCTTCGATATCGTGCACGACTTGGAGCAGGCCGTTGCACTTCGGGCAGCGGTAGATCGGTCGCGTGACCGGCCACGATCCTTCGCAGCCGTTGAAACAGCGGAATTCAGAAGAGTACGGCACGGGCGGACTATAGCCGCTTCGCTGCCCGCGACCAGGCGCCTTCGGGCGCGCGCAGGGTCGGCGCGAAATACGAGGCAATCCACGCCGGATTTTGCGTATCTTACGCGCGCATCATGACCTCAAGCTTCGCGCTAGTGCTCGAATCGACGACCGCGGACCCGTGCCGCGTCGTCGCCGGGCTGCCGCTCGCGCTGCGACTCGCACTCGACGCGCAGCAAGGCGGAGCAAACGCGATCGTCGTGCCCGAAGGCGCGAGCGCGATCCGCGCCGCGCTCGGCGACGCGCGCTTGCGCATGCCTGTGCTCGCGGAGCCGCCCGGCGACGCGCATTTGCTGCGTATTCCTGCGAATTTCGTGATCCACCGCGGACTCGTCAAATACTTGATCGAGCGCGACTCGGCCGATCCGAGCGCGCCGCGCGAACGCGATCTGACTCGCGATCCGCTGCTGCAGAACTACGACGCGCCGTACGCGTTCTCACCCTTAGGGGTGATTGACGCGACGAGCGCTAGCGAGGCCGAATTAAAACTATTTCGCGCGCTCCGAAAGCCGCAAGACGGCTGGACTTCGCGCTATTTGAACCGTTACATCTCGCTGTCGATCTCGCGCTTTTTGGTCAAAACGCCGCTTCGGCCGAACCAAGTTTCGGTGGGAATTTTGGGCGTGGGCATAGCGGGCGCGCTGCTTGCGGCCCAGGGCGGCTATGGCAATTTGCTGATTGGCGCTTTTCTATTCCAAGCCCAAAGCGTGCTCGACGGCTGCGACGGCGAGATGAGCCGCGTCACCTATCGCGGCTCGCGCACCGGCGAGTGGCTCGACACGGTCGGCGATGATCTGACCAATTACGGCTTCTTCGCCGGCTCGGCGCTCGGGCTCTACCGCGTGACGCACAATCCGCTCTACCTCGCAGCCGGCGCGGTCACGGTGATTTCAGGGCTCATCGGCAGTGGGCTCGAGTATCGATATTTGATTCGGATCGGTTCCGGAGATTTGCTCAAATATCCGCTGAGCCAAGGCCAAGGCACCGGCAAATTCGCCTTCATTCAACCGCTGTTCAAGCGCGATACGTTCGTGTTCCTCACGTTGTGCGCGGCCGCGCTGTCTTTTCTGGGCCCGATGCTGTGCGTGTTCGCGGCGGGCGCGGTCGGCGTGCTGATCGGCGTGCTCAAGACCGAGCTCCGGCTCGCGCGCGAGGCCGAGCGCGCCAGGGCCGAGCGGTGAACGCGCGCCCGGGGCTCGTCGCTTTCGCGACGATGCTCGCCGTCGCGCTGCCAGCGCGCGCGCAATTGCCGCCCGATGGCCAACCGATCAAGACCAATCACTACGGGATCGATCTGTATCAGGGCCCGGTGCTGGCGAGTACGCGCGTGATCGGCCTGGCCGGCGCGTTCGTCGCGATCGGCGAAGGCACCGAGGGCGATCAACAAAATCCAGCCGCGCCCGCCGTGCGCGTGCCCTGGTCGAACGGTCATTTCGACTACGATCTGAGCTTTGGCGTCACCTTTCCGACGACACTCAAGAACTCGGATTTTTTCAACTCCGGCAGGCGCACCGATTTGCCCAAAGGCACCACCGGCGGCTTCGTGTTCTTGGACGCGGCTACGAATTTGCAGCTCGGAAAATGGGGCTTCGGCCTGACCACGGATTTACAGGAATATGCGCTGAACGGCGACAACGGCGCGACGATCCCAGTGAAGGACCGCGTAGTCGCGCAGATCTCGGTCACGCACATTCAACTCGCGCGCTCGTTCGCGGACGGCCAAATCATCGTCGGCGCGGGCGATCGCATCGCGACCCTCGCGGTGCAGCACCAAAACGGCTTCACTTCGAACGAGCAGGATTTGTTCAGCACCGTCGGCAACGGTTACGAGCTCGGCCTCTTGCTCAGGCCGAACAACGAGCAGTTTCGCATCGGTGTGGCGTATCGTTCGGAGGTGAACTCGCGCGCCTCGGGCAACACGATTCCAGAGCCAGTCACCGATTTGTATCTGCCGGAGCGAGTCACGGTGCCGTGGGATTTGGATTTGGGCATGGCGATTCAGCTCGGCGCGCGGCCGCTCAATCCGCGCTGGGTCGATCCGGCGCTCGAGCTCGAACGGATCAAGCGGTTTTTGCACTGGCGCGAGCTCGAACGCCAGCGCTACCGAAAATTCGAGCTCGCGCGCGTCGAAGCAGCGCATGGAGACGTCGAAGCCGCGGCGCGCGCGCTGGACGCAGAGCTCGAAACCGAAGCCGCGCTCGACGACGTCACGCTGAGCCACGCCGAAGACGACACCGACCAAGAGATCCGCCAGCAATTTGAGGCGCTCGAGCGCTTTCATTTGTTGATCGTCAGCTCACTCGTGGTGAGCGGCAGCGCGCAAGAAGCCGTGGGCGTCGAATCGTTTTTGCAGCGCGTGACGCAGCGCTCGGGCACGACGCAAAGTTATTCGCCGCGCATCGGCGTCGAAACCGAGACGGTGCCCAATTGGCTGCGTTTGCGCGCCGGGTCGTACCTCGAGCCGAGCCGCTTTCCGAGCAATCGCCAAGGCGCGCGCGTGCACGGCACGCTCGGCTTCGACGAAAAATTGTTCGCCTGGGACGTCTTCGGTTCATTTCACGAAGGCACGCATTGGCGCGTCGGCGGCTCGCTCGACGCGGCGCGGAACTACTTCGGCTGGTCGGTCGCGATTGGAGTTTGGCATTGAAACGCGTCGGCTTTGCGCAACGAACCGCGGCGCTCTTTCTGCTGCTTGCGAGCGCAAGCGTCGGGCCAGGCTGCACCCCAAAAAAAACGAAGCCCGTGCACACCGAGCCCTGGCTCGCGCATCCGCCGGCGAGCGTCGAGGTCGCGTCCGACGCCGCAATCCAGCTGACGCGTTACGTGCTCGGCGAACGCAGCGTGATTCGGCTCGAGCTACAGACCAAGCGCGGCAAGCTGCACGCGAAGCTCACGCGCGTGCACGGCGAGCTCGAGATCGCGCTCACTGCGCTCGCACAAAGCCGCGCGCAGATCAGCGCCGAGCTCGGCTCGCTCGCGCTCGATGGCGATGACGACGCAAATGCCGGCGAGTGGCTGGCGCGCGCCGAGCAAGCGCTCGGCGTCGCGGATGGCGGCGCGAGCTCGGCAACCGCGAGCTTCGACGTAATCGCCCTCGACGACGTTTCACCCGAAGCTCTGGAAGCGAAAGAGCTTGGCGACGGCGGGCGAGCAAACACACGGCACGTGCGTGCGAGCGCCGAGGGCAATCTCTTGCTCAATAGCTTCCGCGTGCAAAAGCGCGCGCCGCTCGAGGCGGAATTCGCGTTCGGCGCCGATCGCGCGGTTCCGGATTCGGTGCTGATCCGAAGCCGCAGCCCGTTCGTAATTTCGCTCGAAACCCACGAAATTCGCCTGCGCGAGAGCCCCGATGCGCGAGGGACCACGGACAAGCATCGGCCAAAGGTCGCGCCATCGCCGCATGAGGTACGTGTAAGTGTGGAACTCTACGGAACAAAAGAATGAGCTTTCGGCGCTGTTCCGAGCCCCGCTAGCTGAAACCGTCCGGCGTCGGCGGCGTACTCGCTAGTGCACGCCGCGAAATCTTGAATCGGGAAAAAGCTGGCCGAACCGCGTCGGCTGGCGCATCTCACCGTTGACCGCTACTTTCGAGACTTTCATACGCGCTGACGGAAGCGCGTCACGTCAAGGAGAACTGTTCGATGTCCCACAAACTCAGCTTCAGCTCGATCGCCGTCACGCTCGCCGCGCTCAGCGCCACCGGACTCGTCGCATGCGGCGGATCGACGGCGCCCGCCGCGAGCCCGGCTGATGCCAAAGAAGTCCCCGCCGCTGCTGCACCGGCCCCCGAAGCCGCCGCGGCCGACGCAACCAAGCCCGCGACGGATGCGCCCGCGACGAGCGATGCGCCCGCGGCTGCTGCTGCTCCCGCGACTGCGGACAGCAAAGTCGTTGCGACTGACGCGCCGAGCGCGACGCCCACCAAGAGCGACGCCAAGCCGAAGACCGCTGGCAAGAAGAAAGCCGCTGGCGCGAAGTCTGGCTGCGGCGCCGGCACCTGCGGCTGAGCCGTCATGGCCCACGAGCCCCAACACGAGCCGGCTGCGCGCAACGAGAAATCAGCGCTCGCCGGCGTCGGGTTGGGGCTGCGTTGGGATTTTTTGGAAGAAGTGCTCGACGGCCCCGAGCTCGACGTCGCCTTCTTCGAAGTTTCGCCGGAGAATTATTTGGACCGCGGTGGCTACTACCCGGCCGCGCTCGCGCAAATCGCCGAGCGATATCCGATCGTCACGCACGGGCTCACGCTCTCGATCGGCGCGATCGACGAACCCGATGCCGCGTATTTGCGTGCGCTCGCAGCTGAAGTCACGCGCTTCGGTTCGCCGTGGCACTCCGATCATTTGTGTTTTTCGAGCGCCGGCGAGCGCATGCTGCACGAGCTCTTGCCGCTGAAATTCAGCCGTGAAAACGCGCGCCGCGTCGCCGAGCGCGCGCGGCGCATCGAGGATTTACTGGCGCGGCCCTTCGCGCTCGAGAACATCACGTACTACGCGCATCCGGGTCAGCCGGAGCTCGCCGAACACGAATTTCTCAATCAGGTGTTCGAGCACTGCAACGCGAAGCTCTTGCTCGACGTAAACAATGCATACGTGAACGCGAAGAACCATGGCTTCGATGCGCGCGAGTTCATCGCGCGCTTGCCACTCGAGCGCGTGGTCGAGATCCACGTCGCGGGTCATCAGACTCAAAGCGACGGCATGCTGCTCGACACGCACGGCGAAGCCATCA
>DASYCL010000135.1:0-2380 GCA_036500245.1 Polyangiaceae bacterium
ACGCGCGCCCCGGGCTCGCGCATCATCGCCACGAGAGCTGCGCCTTCGCCCAGCGCGAGGCCATCGCGATCCTTACGGAAGGGACGCGGCAAGCTCGCTGTCGTGGCACCGAGCGCTTCGAAACCAGCGGCAGCGAACAGCGTCAGCGCGTCATAGCCTCCGGCGATCACCAAATCGCAAGATGATGCCTCGAGCCAGCGACAGGCCACGCCCATTGCAACGGTCGACGAAGCGCATGCCGACAACACCTGCGTCATTCGTTCGGGTTCGAGCTGCAAGGCGTCGAGCGCCGCGAGCGGACCGAAATAAGTCGCTGCGCGTGCCAACTCCGGAGCGATTTCCTCGTGTCGCGCGCGCATCGCGAACACGTCGCTGAGCGTGCCGAGGCCACCCGAGGAAGTGCCGAGCGCAATTCCTACGCGCAAGCTTCGCCATCCGTGAACGCGCTCGTTCAAATCCACGACGAGCAGCTCCAGCGCACGGCCCAGCAACGCGCGAGCTCGATCTTGGTTGGGGAATTCCAGGGCGACGCGCGCGACGTTCGGCCGGCGAAATCCGCATTTTTCCAGGGTTTTGTCATGCGCGATGCAGGTTTCTGGGCGCTCGCCTGCCGCGCCGACGGCGAAAGCTGCGCGCCCCTCCCCGAGCGGCGAGATGGCGCCGGCAGCCACGATTGCGATTGGCCTCATGTTGTGGCTCCGGCGCGCGACAGCTCCGTCAAATACGCGGTATCGAGATCCGCGCTGACGACCAAGGCTTCGTCGACCTCACCCGTCGCGAGGCGCAGGGCCGCGACGGCGAGCGCATGCGCGCCGAGCGCCTCGTGATAGCCGACATTCGGGAACAAGCTCTGTACGCTCACATTCCGCCATGCCGAACGCGCGAGCGCGCCGGCAACCGGCGCAGGCAACCGCGGAGTAACGATGCACGCGCGAGCACCCGGCGCGGCGAGCTCGACGAACACTCGCTCGGCAGCGCCGCGCTTGGCTCGGTGCGATCGCACGACAGCGAGTGGTGTGTGGCCGCGTGCATCGGCCGCGTCCGCCGATTCGAGCAACACGAAACCGCCGCCCTCACCGCGCGCGCCACCGAGCACGGCGTCGACGATGCCGTCGTGAGCTTCGGCTGCGCCTGCCAAAATCGCCCGCGCGAGTCCCAGCTCGAGCAGCGAAAGCGCGACGGAAACCGCTGATTCTCCGCTGGTTCCAAACTCGCTCACCGACAAGCACGGCCCGGTGAGCCCTAAATAAATCGAGGCGTTGCCAGAGCCGGTCGAAGCGACGAGTTGCGGAAACTCAGCCGGGCTCGCGAATTTCGGACCCTGCGCAAAAAGCTTCTGTAGAAAACGGACAGAGCGCTCGACGTCTCCGAACGCGCTGCCGACGACCAAGCCGGTGCCGCTAGCAGCGAGCGCTGCATGCTCGAGCGCGCGCTCCGCGGTAGCCACGACGAGCGCGGACGCGCGCCCGAAGCGTCGCGAGCGATCCGCATTCAGGAGCGTGATCGGTTCGGACACAGCTGGCGCTGAAGCCGAGCCCGAGATTACAATCGTGTTTCGTCGCGTCTCGGCGACAGCGCGCGCCGGGACGCTCGCGGCGTCGAACGCGAGCACCGCGCAGGCCCCGCCAAAACCAAATGAATTGGACAGCGCATGTGACAATGCCTGTTTTTTTTTGCCCCCGCGCACCAGCCGAAGTTCGGGGGCTTCCGCATTTTCGAGTCCGACGTTCGGCAAGAGCACACCGCGCTCGAGCGCCAGCGCGGTCACCGCGGCCTCGATTGCGCCAGCCGCGCCCAAGGTGTGCCCGACTTGTGCTTTCGAAGACGAAACCCAAACGCGCGACACGTCACTGCCAAACACGCGAGCCAGTGCGCGCGCCTCCATCGCATCGTTTTGTGCAGTGCCGGTACCGTGCGCATTCACGTAGTCGATCGCGCGCGGTTCGAGCGCTGCAACGGCGAGCGCATCGAGCATCACGCGCGCCGCGCGTTCGCCGCTCGGCTCGGGATGAGTGACGTGGTGCGCTTCCGAAGCTACTGCCCAGCCGCTCAAGTACGCGATCACTCGCGCCCCCCGCGCGCGCGCCACGCTCTCGAGTTCGAGCACGAGGCACGCCGCGCCTTCGCCCAGGTTCAAGCCCGCGCGCGCGACGTCGAATGGCCGGCACGGCTCGGGATCCATCGCGCCGAGCGAGTTGAATCCCGTGAAGGTGAGCTGACACAAACCGTCCACGCCGCCCGCAACCACGCGCGATGCGTGACCGGAGAGCAGCCAAGAAGCGCCGAGCGCGAGCGCGACGGCCCCGCTCGAGCACGCGCTGCACACGGTAGCCGAGCGCGCGACCGAACCGAGCGCCCGCGCGACGCGATCGACGCTGAC
>DASYCL010000136.1:0-8489 GCA_036500245.1 Polyangiaceae bacterium
GTCCGGATTCGCTACGCCGAGATTGTCCCACTTCACGCCGTCTCCCGATTGCAGCGAGAACATGTGACTGAACCCCGCGTAGCCGTCGCCGTTCGGCATCGCGCCGAACACATTGTCGAGCGCCACGACTTTGGGATCCGACGAATCACCGTTCGGGTAAAATCGAGCTTTCTGCGCAGCCGCGGCTTTGATCAAATTCTGATCGTTATCCTGCGTGCCCTCGGTGTTCATGATGTGAAAATCCATCAGATTGGGGAACGCGCTCTGATGATCCGCCCACCAATCCGTCGGCCAGCCCGAGCTCGACAGACCGGTCCAATCGTTGATGGCTTCGTGTAGCGAGAGCAAGTAGCCCCAAAACCCCGTCGCGCCGTAGGCGTTGCCGACGAAAGCGTCGTACGCGACGCCGTCGCCGAAGTGATTGCACGCGGTGCCGGTGTGCGCGCCGCCGGTTTGCGTATCGAGCTCGAACTCGAACGTATCGGGCGCCTGAATGTTGAAGGTACTCTCGAGCGTCGTGACGACCTTGTCGCCGTAAGCACAAAACGCCGCCGGCAACGCGCCCTGACCGGTCGGCGCGGTGTCTTGAATGCACCAGCGCGATTTCGTCAGATTCGCGTTCGCGCACGCCGTCGCCGGCGAATACCCCGGGCAGCACTGCGCCCACGCCGACGCCGGAACCATCACACCAAGGAATGCCGCTGCGCCGATCACGGCGCGAGTCGTCTTGCTCATGACCAAGCAAAAGCGATCCGATTCCGAGTTCAGCTCAGCTTTTTCGCGCAGCCCGTCGTTTCCAGACCGAGCAAAAGATTCTGACTTTGCGACTTCGCATCGAATCGAGCGATTGAGTGGATGCCCCGCCCGAAGCCCGTCGCGTCACGGCGGCGTGCTCGCTTCGCTGCGCGCGCCGGCCCCCCAAGCGTCGGCTCCGCCGCCGCGGAGGCCCGTGCGGCTCGCGCAAACTCGAAAACAAAGTTGCACACGCAACTACGATTCGCACGCAAGAATGCTCATCGCTTGGATTCGCTTCGAACGACGGGCAGATGCGGCCTCACGATCGAGCCGCAAATGCGACTGCAACCGCGGAGCCGCGCGCGCGCCTAAGCGCGCGCGAAGGGCTGGGGTTGAACGCCCAGAAACAGACCCCGACCGTTCGCGGACACTCTCCTCTTTCGCGCCTAAGCGCGCGCGAAGGGCTGGGGTTGGATGCCCGGAAATAAAACGAAGCTCCTGATTCGCCGGGCTGATCGCGGTTTTGGAAGGAGAGGTGAGTAGCGAGAACTGACTGCACAGGCGCCAGTCGCGCGGGCGCCGGACGTGCGCGGCAACCCATGAAAATAATTAGCAATAATCTGGCGCTTGACTTGGCCGGGCAGACGGGACAAATAAGCATCCGTATATCGTGGTGAACGGATAGATGGCCCTGTCGCAGTACGTCGAGACGCTCAATTTGTTGGGCGACGAGAGTCGGATTCGGCTCTGCGCGCTGCTGCGCGAGCGCGAGTTGTGCGTTTCGGATTTGGTGCGCGTGACCGGCATTGCGCAGTCGCGGGTGTCGACGCACCTCGGGCGGCTGCGCGAGGCGGGGTTCGTTTGGGATCGACGCCAAGGCACGCAATGTTTTTATGGGCTCGCGCTCGAGCTGCTCCCGGACACGGCGCGCGCGGTGCTCGACGAAGCCGCGAAGAGCGCGGACCCGACGTTGCTCGGCGATCAAAAGCGCCTGCAAGAGATGGATGCGGAGCGGCGCGGCGGTTTGCCCGAATCGGCGCTCGACGATCTCGAGCGCTACTATTCGCCGGGGCGCACTTGGCAGTCGCTCGCTGTCGGCATCGCGGCGTTTTTGAAGTTGGGTGACGTGCTCGATGTGGGCTCCGGCGACGGCGCGGCGGCGGCCTCGCTCGCGCCGTATTGCAAGTCGCTCACGTGCATCGACACGAGCGCGCGCATGATCGAGAGCGCGAAAGAGCGGCTCGGGAAATTCGCGTACGCGCGCGCGGAGGTGGCGGACGTGCATGCATTGCCGTTCGCGGACGAGTCGTTCGATTCGGTGCTGATGTTTCACACGTTGACTTACGCCGAAGCGCCGGAGCGGGCGCTCGGCGAGTGCGCGCGCGTGCTGCGCATGGGCGGGAAAATCGTGCTTTTGTGCCTCAACGAACACCTGCAGCACGAGGTGACCGCGCGTTACGGCGAGCGCCACCCCGGATTTTCGCCGCAAAAAGTGCGCGAGCTCTTGGCGGGCGCGGGGCTCGAGGTCAAAAGTTCCGAGATCGCGTGCCGCGAGCTAAAAAAACCGCACCTCGAAGTGGTGCTGGCCAGCGCGGACAAACCTACGTTGCCGGCGAAGAAAAAGCTCCGCGCGAGCTGAGCGTTTACCGTTGAACCTTGAAAATGAGTGACCGAGACATGTCGACCCTTCATCCGATCCAAGAGCTGCTCGAAAAACGCATCGCCATCATCGACGGCGCGATGGGCACCACCATTCGCACCTACGGCATGAAGGAAGCCGACATCCGTGCCGAACGCTTCAAGGATTCGAAGAAGGATCTGCTGAACAACGGTGACTTGTTCTCACTCACGCAGCCGGCGATGATTTGCGACATTCATCGTCGCTTCCTCGAGGCCGGCGCGGACATCATCGAGACCAACACGTTCGGCGCGACGACGATCTCGCAGAGCGAATTCTTCGTCGATGATCCGCGCGAGCACGGCGGGCGCAAGGACCCTGAGTTTTATCAAAAGATCCTCGAGGATAAATTCCTTCAGGGCTTGGCTTGGGAGATCAACGAGCAGTCCGCGCGACAATGCCGACAATGGGCGGATCGCGTCGCGAACCAAGACGGAAAGCGTCGCTTCGTCGCGGGGGCGATTGGGCCGCTCACGGTGTCGCTCTCGAATTCGCCGGACGCGGACGACTCGGGGTTTCGCGTCGTCACGTTCGATCAGGTGAAAATCGCATATATCGAGCAGATCCGCGCGTTGATCGCGGGCGGCTCGGACGCGCTCTTGGTCGAAACCATCTTCGATTCGCTGAACGCCAAAGCCGCGCTGGTCGCGATCCGCGAAGTGTTCGACCAAGACAAAATCGAATTGCCGATCATGATCTCGGCCGCGGTCGGTCGCGGCGGCGAGACGATGATCTCGGCGCAGACGATCGAAGCGTATTGGAATGCCGTCAAGCACGTGAAGCCGATCTCGATCGGGCTCAATTGTTCGCTCGGCCCCGATTTGATGTATCCGTTTTTGGCCGAGCTCTCGGAAAAGTCGAGCACGGCGATCTCCTGTTACCCGAACGCGGGTTTGCCGAATCCGCTTTCTGCGACGGGCTTCGACTTGGAACCGCCGGACATGGCGCGCTTCCTCGGGCAATTTGCGGACAGTGGGCTGATCAACATTGCCGGCGGTTGCTGCGGCAATACGCCGGAGCACATCGCGGCGATTGCGAAGGCGCTCGAGGACCGTCATCCGCGCGAGTTCGCCTCGAAGTCGGCGCGCGTCGTGTCCGTGCCGAAGGGCGAGGTAGCCGCCAGCGTGGAGCCCGAGCGCCCGCTGCGGCTCTCCGGATCGCAGCCATTTACCCAGCAAATCGGCGTGTATTTGATGATTGGCGAGCGCACCAACGTGGCCGGCTCGCCGAAGTTCGCGAAGCTGATCAAAGACGGCAAATACGAAGAAGCCGTCAGCGTCGCGCGGCAGCAAGTCGAAAACGGCGCGAACGTGATCGACATCTGCATGGACGAAGGCATGATCGACGGCGTTGCGGCGATGTCGCGCTTCTTGCAGCTACTCGCGAGCGAACCGGAAGTCGCCAAAGTGCCGTTCATGGTCGACTCCTCGAAGTGGGAGGTGATCGAAGCGGGGCTCAAGTGCTTGCAGGGCAAGGGCATCGTGAATTCAATTTCGCTCAAAGAAGGCGAAGAGAAGTTCCGCGAACGCGCGCGTGAAGTGCTGAAGTACGGCGCGGCCGTCGTGGTCATGGCGTTCGACGAGCAAGGCCAAGCCGCGAGTTTTCCCGATCGCATTCGGATTTGCGAGCGCGCCTACAAAATCCTAGTGAACGAGCTCGCGTTCCCGCCCGAAGACATCATCTTCGATCCGAACATCCTCACCGTCGCGACCGGCATGGAGGAGCACAACAACTACGCGGTCGATTTCATCGAGGCCACGCGCTGGATCAAGCGGAATTTGCCGCACGCCAAGGTGAGCGGCGGCGTGTCCAACATCTCTTTCAGCTTCCGCGGCAACAACAAAGTACGCGAAGCGATGCACTCGGCGTTCCTCTATCACGCGATCGGCGCGGGGATGGATATGGGCATTGTCAATGCCGGCATGCTCGAGGTGTACGAAGAGATCGAGCCCGAGTTGAAAGAGCTCGTCGAAGACGTGCTCTTGAATCGACGCGCGGACGCAACCGAGCGGCTCGTCGACCTCGGCGAAAAGCTCAAGGCGCAAGGTGCCTCGAGCTCGGGCGGCGAAGAGAAGAAGACCGAAGAGTGGCGCACCGGCCCGGTCGAACAACGGCTTTCGCACGCACTGGTCAAAGGCATCGACACCTACATCGACGAAGACACCGAAGAGGCGCGCCAGAAACTCGGTCGCCCGCTGTCCGTGATCGAAGGCCCGCTGATGGACGGCATGGGCGTCGTCGGCGATTTGTTCGGCGCGGGCAAGATGTTCTTGCCGCAAGTCGTCAAGTCCGCGCGCGTGATGAAAAAAGCCGTCGCGTATCTGTTCCCGTTCATGGAGGCCGAGAAGGCAGAAATGGCGGCCGCGGGCCGAACCGTGAAAACGCAGGGTAAAATCGTGCTCGCGACGGTGAAGGGGGACGTGCACGACATCGGTAAGAACATCGTGGGCGTCGTGCTCGCGTGCAACAACTACGAAGTGATCGACATGGGCGTGATGGTCCCATGCGAGAAAATTTTGGAACGCGCAAAAGCCGAAAAGGCGGATCTGATCGGCCTGAGCGGCTTGATCACGCCGTCCCTCGACGAGATGACGCACGTGGCGCGTGAGATGGAGCGGCAGGGTTTCAAATTGCCGCTCTTGATTGGCGGAGCCACGACCAGCAAAGCGCACACCGCCGTGAAGATCGCACCACACTACAGTGAACCCGTGGTGCACGTACTCGACGCGAGCCGCGCGGTGCCGGTCACGACCAGCTTGCTCAGCGACGAGAGCAAGGCCGCGTTCGTCGAACAACATCGAGTCGAGTACGAAAAATTGCGCCGCACGCACTCGGGCCCCAAGCAAAAGCTCGTCTCGCTCGCCGAAGCGCGCGAACACCGCACGCCGATCACGTGGCGCGCCGAGGACATTCCCACCCCGGAATTCAGCGGCGTCCGCGTGCTCGAAGATTTTCCGCTCGCCACCTTGCGCGATTACATCGATTGGACGCCGTTTTTCCACACCTGGGAGCTCAAGGGCGTCTATCCGCGCATCCTCGACCACGAAAAGTACGGCGAACAAGCGCGCCAAGTTTTCGCCGAGGGCAACGCGCTGCTCGATGAGATCATTCGCGAGCGCTCGCTCACTGCGCGCGGCGTATACGGCCTATTCCCGGCCAACGCCGTCGGAGACGACGTCGAACTCTACACGGACGGATCGCGCGGCGCGGTGCTCGAACGCTTCCATTTCTTGCGCCAGCAAGCGCGCAAGGACGCGAACGAGCCTTGCAAATCGCTCGGCGATTTCATTGCGCCGAAGTCGAGCGGGCTCGCCGATCACCTCGGCGGCTTCGCCGTCACTTCCGGCATCGGGCTCAAGGAGCTGTGCGATCGCTTCCGCGCCAAGCACGACGACTACAGCGCGATCATGGCCGAAGCGATCGCGGATCGCTTGGCCGAGGCCTTCGCCGAATACCTGCACAAGCGCGTGCGTGACGAGTGGGGCTACGGGCGCACCGAAGATCTGAGCAAAGCAGAGCTGATCTTCGAGAAATACCGCGGCATTCGCCCGGCCGCGGGCTACCCGGCGTGCCCGGATCACACCGAAAAAGGCCCGCTCTGGCGTTTGCTCGAGGTCGAAAAAAACACCGGGATGCAGCTCACCGAATCGTTCGCGATGTGGCCCGGCTCGAGCGTGAGCGGGCTCTATTTCGCGCACCCGGAGTCACGCTACTTCAGCCTCGGCAAGATCGACCACGATCAAGTCGACGACTACCACGTGCGCAAAGGCATGACCGTGAACGAAGTCGAGCGCTGGCTCGCGCCGAACTTGAACTACGATCGAGCGTCCTGATTTTTTTATTGATGGTCACGCAAAGCGGGCGCGTGTCGGCAAAGCCTTCGGCGTCGCGGGGCGGCTTCCGGGAGACTTGGCCGCTGAGGTGCAACTGACTTCTATCGCTCTCTTTCTCTCCTCTTTCACGCCCGAGCGCGCGCGAAGGGCTTGGGCTAGATGCCCGGAAATAAAACAAAGCTCCTGATTCGCAGGGCTGATCGCGGTTTTAGAAAGAGAGGCGAGTAGCGAGAACTGACCGAACAGGCGCCCGTCGCGTAGCCGGTGGCGCGAGCGGCCAGGCGCCGATTCGCGCGCAGGGCATTGTCAATCCACCGGCTTGAGCATCACCACCGAATAACCGACCGCGATTTTGCGGCCGATGTTCGTATATGAGTGCCGTTGATCGCCGCGGAACACGACCACGTCGCCCTCGCCCATGCGGTAGGATTCGCCGGACGCGACGAGTTCGATGTTGCCGCTCTCGCAAGTCAGATATTCGCGCGTGCCCGGCGTGTGCGGCACGCCGATCATGCGGCTCTCGAGCGGTAACTCGAGTCGCTCGATTTGCATGCCCGGGATCTTGTCGGGCAGGAGCGTGCTCACGGTCACCGTGCCGCGAAGCCGCTCTGGCAATGATCCTTTCCGGTAAAGCCGGGCGCTCGCGCGCGGTTCGGCCACGATCTCCTCGAGCGAGACCTGGAGCGCGCTGCACACCGCATGCAAAACGGTGAGCGTTGGGTTAGCGCTGCCCGATTCGAGGTTCGACCAAGTGGCGCGCGGCAAACCCGAGAGTTTCGCCATTTGTTGCTGGCTGAAGCCGCGCGCGTTGCGCAGCTCACGAACATTGTGGGCGAGGCGGGCCGAGAGGTCGTCGCTCATGGAATGGCATTCTGCCAGTATATTGTCAAAACTACCAATATGTCGGCGCGGCGCCTCTAGATTCCAATCCAGAAAGGTAGGAATCGATGAACATTGCCGGAAGTTCAGCGCTGGTGACCGGAGCGAGCCGTGGGCTCGGTGAAGCTTTGTCGCTCGAGCTCGCGCGCCGAGGCGCGAAGGTCGTGCTCGTCGCGCGCTCGCTCGTTCGGCTCGAAGCAATCGTGCGGCGCATTCGCGACGCGGGCGGTGAAGCCCACGCACTCGAAGCCGATTTGGGCGACAAAAACCAAATCTATCCGCTCGCGGGAGCCGCGACGGCGGTGGTCGGTCCGATCGATCTGTTGATTCATAACGCGAGCGAACTCGGCCCGACGCCGCTCCGGCTCCTCCTCGACACTCAGTGCGAGGACTTGGAGCGCGTGCTCGCGGTCAACTTGGTCGGCCCATTTCGGCTGAGCAAAGTGCTCGCGGGCTCGATGGCCATGCGCCGAACGGGCACGATTGTGCACGTGAGCTCGGATGCGAGCGTGAGCGCTTACGAGCGCTGGGGCGCGTATTCGGTCTCGAAGGCCGCGCTCGATCACTTGGCGCGCATCTGGGCAGCGGAGCTCGGCGGACACGGCGTGCGCTCGTTCAGCGTCGATCCGGGCGAGATGGACACGCGGATGCACGCCGACGCGATGCCCGACGCGGATCCGAGCACACTCGCACAGCCCGCGGCTGTAGCCGAAAAGATCGTACGATTGATTCGAGCGAACGACGTGGCGAACGGCGCGCGGATCGACGTCTCGAAGCCAGGAGACGGCTCATGAAAGCCGCCAGCTTGCCGCGCACCGAACCGAACCGCGAACGCCTGCTCGTGGTCGACCCGGAACGCGCAGCGTTCGCCGATTTCTCGATCGCGGATTTACCGCAGTTCCTCGAGCCCGGTGACAGCGTCGTGTTGAATGACGCGGCGACGTTGCCCGCGTCGCTGCGCGCTGCAGAAGAGCTCGAATTGCGCTTGATGTCCGAGCTCGAGGACGGCACCTGGCTTGCGCTCACGTTCGGGCGCGGTGACTCGAGCGTGCCGACCGAAGCGCGCGGCGCGCCGCGTGTGCTTTTGCCTGGCGAGCGACTCGAATTCGGCTTCGGCCTCTGTGCTCGCGTGGTTTGGGTCGAACAGGGGTCGACGCGGTTCGTGCGCATCGCGTTCGAGCAGCAAGGGAGCGCTTTGTGGCAGGCTTTGTATCGAGCCGCGCGCCCGATTCAATACGCGTATCTCGCGCGGCCACTCGCGCTCTGGGACGTGCAGAACGGCTTCGCATCGCGACCGTGGGCATTCGAGCCACCGTCAGCGGCCAAGCCGCTCACGTTCGAGACCTTGTTCGCGCTCGAGGCGC
>DASYCL010000137.1:0-3425 GCA_036500245.1 Polyangiaceae bacterium
GTATCGGCGTTCTTCAGCAGGTAAGCCTCGATGAACGCGTCGAGGTCGCCGTCGAGCACGCCTTGCACGTCCGAAGTCTCGTGCTCGGTGCGCAGATCTTTCACTAGCTGATACGGCTGCAAGACGTAGCTGCGGATCTGACTGCCCCAGGCGATTTGGCCTTTGGCGGCCTCGTAGCGATCCTGCGCTGCTTCGCGCTTCGCTTGTTCCATTTCATACAAGCGCGCTTTGAGCATCTTCAGCGCCATCGCGCGATTTTGATGTTGGCTGCGCTCTGCGCGGCAGACGACGACGATGCCGGACGGAATGTGCTTCATGCGCACCGCCGTCTCGACCTTGTTCACGTTCTGGCCGCCCTTGCCGCCTGCGCGCATGGTCGTGGTCTCGAGATCGTTGTCGTTCACTTCGATGTCGATTTCGTCTTCGATGTCGGGCGTGACTTCGATCGCGGCGAAGCTAGTTTGCCGGCGCGCGTTGCTGTCGAACGGGCTGATGCGCACCAAGCGATGCACGCCCATTTCCGCGCGCAAGTAGCCGTACGCGTTCTCGCCGCTGACCGTGAACGAAGCGCCGTCGATGCCGGCCTCGTCACCGGGCTGGAAATCGATCACCTCGGTCTTGAAGCCGCGCCGCTCGCACCAACGCAGGACCATGCGCATCAGCATTTCGCCCCAATCTTTCGATTCGGTGCCGCCTGCGCCGGGATGAATGCTGACGATCGCGTTGGCGTGATCGACCGGGCCAGAGAGCATGCGTCGCAGCTCGGTTTGGCGCACGCGCCGGACGAGTGCTGGAACCTGCGCTTCGACTTCCGTGACGATGGCTTCGTCGTTATCGGCCGCGCCGAGCTCGAGCAATTCGGCCGCGTCGCTCACGTCTTTGCCGAGCGCCTCGATCAGGCTGATCTTCTCGGATGCGGAAGCACGCTTCCGCATCAAGGCTTGGGCTTTTTCTTGGTTGTCCCAGAACTTCGGGGCAGACGACAGTTCGTCGAGCTCTTCGATTTCCCGCTTCAGCGCGGGGACGTCAAAGAGACCCCCTTAGCGCTTCCACGCGCCGTTGGAGGTCGGACAGGGAATTTCTGGCATCAGCGAGCATGGCGACGGGATCTAGCTCGGGTCTGTGGAGTTCGCCAGTGGGTCCGACTGTTCGCTACCTCGCCTGCGCATTAAGCGCGCTCCGCGGACCCATACGCTTGGCCACCCACGCGTCTCGACACGCGACAGGCGCCTGGCCGGTCAGACTCGCGTTGGGGTGTGCCTACCCGCCAAAACCGTGATCAGCCACCCGAGTCTGGCGCTTTGTTTTATTTCCGAGCAACGGGCCTCCTAGCCGAGACGCGCGTCATTGGGGCGCGCGCGTCTTCTCGTTTCTCGCAGGAGCCGGTGTCGCGACCGGCGCGGGCGCGTCGCTGTCGGCGGTGACTTCGGAGAACCAGCCGTCGGTCAGCACGTCGAGCTCGACGGCCGCGCCGACGGCTTCGAGCTCCGCCGTCTCGCGCACGTCCGGTTCGATGTCTTCGTCTGCGGCGCGCACGCGACAGCGCTGCCAAGTCGTGAGCCGCTCGAGCACGTGCTCGATCAACTTGCGCTCGGCCAAGTCGCGCTCGGTTTGCAAACGCTCGATACTCACTTCTTGTTCCGCGAACACCAAACGATCGAGGTGCCAAGTGAGCCTCGCTTCGAACAGGAGTTCCGAAGTGCCGCCTTGGGTGTAGTCGTACGGATTGTCGAGCGTCGGCGTGAGCCGCAGGTTTTGGCCGCTGCTGCGTAGCGTGCGAAATCTGAGCTCGGGCAGCACCGCCGACGAACGCGCGCGCCCCGACAAATTCGCGAGCCGCTCGCGCGTGCCGAGGTAACCCGCGACGCGCAGCGCATGCCGAACCGCGCCGCGGGCGAGCGCTGGCGTGAGGAGCAGTTCGACCGGCACTTTTTTTTGCGCGGGTGGACTCGGAACTGGCGCTGTCTGGCTTTCTTTTTTTGGGGGTTCCTCTGCGAGGCGCGGATCGGCACTGAGAGCGCGCGACGCGCCCTGTTCGGCTCGCTGGCGAGCGAAGCGATCGAGCGGGATGTTCACGATCAAGAGCGCGACCCAATCATTCTCGAACGTGCTCGTCCGATGCTGACCGCTCAGTGATAGCCAAAAGCCATTCGGATTGGGCGAGGCAAGCGCCGGCGTCGTGGCCAGAACTCCGCTCGCCATCGCGGCTGCCGCAAAAATCCCTCGAAGCATGCAGCAAGGTCGGGCACGCGCGGGCCCGAGTTGCGCGGGTCTTGTTGAGAGATTGTCTAGATCTGATTGGTCAGCGCATCTTGGAGGTTTTTTGGCCCTGCGCATGCACAGCGTTATGGCCGCTCGCGCTTCATGCGACGCGACGGGCGCCTGTTCGGTCAGTTCTAACGTGGCCGCCCTTCTTTCGAAAACCGTGATCAGCCTCGCGAATCTGGTGCTTTGTTTTGTTTCCGGGCATCCGGCCCAAGTCCTTCGCGCGCGCTTGGGCGCGAAAGAAGAGAAAAGAAGGAGAGACGTGACGGACAGTCAGCGTCTAAGGGAGGCGCTCTCACCCGTGGCGTGTCACGTACTCGATTGCGCGCGCTTCGACGTGTCGTGGCGCGGCGCGGACCAGGGGGTGCGGGAGGAATTGGCCCCCTTTGCCGCTGGCAGCGAGATCGGCGGCCAGCAAGAAGGGCTTGAATTGTCCCGCGGTTTCCCAACCCAAGGCGGCGCGCACGACGACCGAGGAGCTCGCGCCTGGCAAAGTGCTCACGCCGACCTCAGCGTGGGGTGCGAAATCGAGCGAAGTGCGTTCGACTTTGCCCGCGCGGGTTCGAAACGTCACGACGCGCAAGACGGCGCGGCCCTCGGGCGAATGGGCACGCAGTGCGGCAAGGGCCGGCGCGGGGAGTTCCCAGTACAGTTGGCGGCGGCCGGAGAGTGCGAGCGTGACCAGGCAGAGTTCGGCGGCCGGGGCCGGCGCTTTCGCCGGTTCGGCAGCGTTCGGCGCTGCCGGGGATTCGGAACTCGCTTCAGCCTGGATCGGCGCGGCTTCGACCGGCGCGGCTTCGACCGGGGCGGCGTGAACCGGCGCGGGCGGCGTGATTTCCGTCTCGAGATCGCTGTCCGGATCGGGTTCGGTCGGTTCGGGTTCGCGTTCGACGAATGAAATTTTCATGCGCTTGCGCTGCGCGGGCGGTGAAGCCTCGCCGGCAGCCAGGCGATCGCGGAGCGCGCGCGCGGGATCGTGATCGGGTTCTTTGGCCAGCACTTCGTCGAGCATTTTGAGCGCGCGTTCGAGGTGGCCTTGTGCGGCGTAGATTTCGGCGAGCGTGACGGTCGCGACGGGCGGCGGGCCTTTCCAATCGCCATCGCGCGCGCCTTCGCCGCGGATCAGCGCGGCGGCATCCGGCAAATTCAAGCCGGCCTCC
>DASYCL010000138.1:0-2926 GCA_036500245.1 Polyangiaceae bacterium
CGAGCGCGGCAACGGCCGCGGTCTGCCCCAAATTGCCGACGTTGAATGGCGCGCGCACGCGATTCATGTACGAAATCAGCTGCGGCGTGGATACGCCGTAACCCACGCGCAACCCGGCGAGCCCGTAGATCTTCGAGAAGGTGTGCGCCACGATCAGCCGTTCGCGCTCGCCGCGCAGCCGCAAGCTGTCCGGGAAATCGTTCGCCGTCGCGTATTCGATATACGCCTCGTCCATCAACACGATGACTTCGGGGGGAACCGCGCGCAGAAAACGCCGCACCGCGTCGAGCCCGACATAGGTGCCGGTTGGATTATTGGGGTTGGCCACGAAGATCAGTCGAGTGCGCGGAGTCACCGCCGCGGCCATCGCTTCGAGGTCGTGAGTCAGATCGCGCGTGGGGACCGCCGTGAACGGCACGCCGTGAGCCAGCGCGGCGATCTTGTAGACGACGAACGCCGGCTCCGCGAATACGATGTGATGTTCCGCGCCGCAAAACGTGCGCACAGCCAAGTCGAGCAGCTCGTTCGAGCCGTTCACCTGAATCACTTCGTCCATCGCGATGTGATGCTCGGCCGCCACGCGCTCGCGAAACTTGTACGCGGCGGCATCCGGGTAGCGGTGCACTTCGCCGATTACCGCGCGCGCTGCGGCCAGGGCTTTCGGGCTCGGGCCGAACGGGTTTTCGTTCGAGGCGAGCTTCACGGCATCCGTGATGCCGAGTTCGCGCGCGAGCTCCTCGATCGGCTTACCGCCCTCGTAAGGGAGCAGCGATTCGATCGTCGGAGAGACCAGAGGCGACATGCGGCACGAAGATTACACCCGAGCAGAGAGCCTGCACGACAATCGCACGCCGTAAAATCGTGTCGAGAAACGGGTCAGCTGGAAATCAGCGGGAACGAGCCGAGCACCTTCAAGTATTTCGTGCTGCGCTTCACGGCTTCGAGCGCCGTCACTACTTGACGCTCGCTGACGTGACCGGAGATCTCGACGTAAAAAACGTAGTTCCACGTCTCGCGCGCGACCGGCCGCGAATGCAGTTTCTTCACGTTGATACTGCGCTCGGCGAAGTGCTTGAGCACGTCGAAAAGCGCGCCCGCCGAGTCGTCCACGCTGAAGAGCAAACACGTTACATCGCTGCCCGAACGGCTTGCCGGACGCTGGCTCGCGACGCAATAACGCATCTTCAAATCCGGCAAATCCCCGACGTTCTCGCGCAAGAGCGAAAGCCCTGCCGCGGACCCCGCAGGCTCCGGGACGATCGCTGCAGCGCGTGGCTCCTCGGCAGCAAGTGCCGCCGCGACCACCGGCGACCGAACGTCGATCACGGAGGCGCGCGGCAGTTCCTTGTCGAGGAAGCGTGAGCAGCTCGCGCGAGTCGCGGCGGTCGCGTAAACCTTTTCGACATCCGAAAGCTGAGCTGCACGCGACATCAGGTTTTGGGGTGCCGAAAGCGAACGCTCCGCGACGATCATCAAGTCCGTGTGCGACAGCGCGGTCACCGAAGACTGCACGAGCCCGTCGATCGACGACTCGAACGGAAATGCGGCATACGCTGCGCGACCGCGCACGACTTCTTCGAGCACCTCTTCGACGCTCGTGCACTCGACGAACGAAGCGCCAGTACCGAAATAGCCGAGCGCCATGTGGTGACAAAACGAGCCTTCCGGCCCTAAGTACGAAACCCGTGCCGGCTGCTCGATGCCGCGCGCCGAAGCGCGAATCTGCTGCAAAATGCCGCGCAAATTCTCGGCCGGCAACTCACCGCCCGAGAGCGAGATGAGGTGATCGAGCCACTCCTTCTCATTGACGTCGGCGCTCGGATCGGTCTCGATCAGGTTGTGGATCTCGCGCGAGATTTTTGCGCGCGCGCCCAAGCGTTGAACGATCTCTTCGTCCAGCTTCGCGATTTGCGAGCGAAGTTCGGTTACTTCACGCTTTGCGTCCATACAAACCTCTTACGTCGTTGAAGTCGATCCCGTCGCAGGCTTCGTCTCGGTCTTGGTTTCCGATTTCGTCTCGGTCTTGCTCTCACTAGTACTGGTGGACGAACTCGAACTCGCCGCTGATTCCGAAGCCGAGCCCGAGCTACTCGGAGCAGCTGCGCCTTTGCTCGACCCATAGCCGTCTGCGTACCAGCCGCCTCCTTTGAGGATGAAGCCCGCCCCACCGGAGACCTGGCGCTTGGCGTGGTCGGTGCCGCACTTGGGGCATGTCTTGAGCGGCGAGGCGCTGATGGCTTGCTCAGCCTCCCAGGCATGGCCGCACGCAGTGCAAACGTATTCGTAAGTCATTGGACCCGGAACCTCTTGCGGTGCCAAATGTGTCGCGCTGGCTCGGATGTCAACCGAGCGATCTCTTGAGTCTTTCCCGACGAAGCTTGCGCTGCAACCCGGGACCCCGGGCTTTTTCCTAGCGGTTTGTGACGTTACCGGCCCCATGCCCGGTCGCGCAATTCGCAGAACAAAAATAGCGGGGGGCGCACGATCAGGCTTGTATGCATCCGTTCAGCGGCGTAGATCCCGTAAGACGCGACGTGACCATACATGCCGTGACGTTTGGTGTCGCTGGGTTCGCCCGGCTCGAACCATAGCCCGGGGACGGGTACAGGAGCTGCACAGCTCTCGGGCGTCCGGCCTGCTATAAGCCTAACTCGATCCGGCTGAGGGAAGATCAACGAATGCACATAAAGAAGTTGGAAATCACGGGCTTCAAGTCCTTCGTGGACCGCACGGTGATCCACTTCGACCACGACGTGGTCGGCATCGTCGGGCCGAACGGCTGCGGCAAATCCAACATCGTCGACGCCATCCGTTGGGTTTTGGGCGAGCAGAGCGCGAAGCACCTCCGCGGTCGCGCGATGGAGGACGTGATCTTCAACGGCTCCGAATCGCGCGGGCCGAATGGCCTGGCCGAGGTCACCCTCAC